>JADGPM010000087.1 GCA_017882425.1 Solirubrobacteraceae bacterium | reverse complement strand
GCGGGCACCTCTTCGACGCCGTCGTCGCGCTCTCAGGCTGCGACAAGACGATCCCGGGCACCGTGATGGCGCTCGCGCGCGTCGACGTGCCCAGCGTGATGCTCTACGGCGGCTCGATCCCGCCCGGGCGGCTGCACGGCAAGGACGTCACGATCCAGGACGTCTTCGAGGCCGTCGGCGCACACGCCGCGGGCCGCATGACCGACGAGGAGCTCCATGAGCTCGAGGGCGTGGCCAGCCCGGGCGCCGGCGCCTGCGGCGGCCAGTTCACGGCCAACACGATGGCGATGGCCTACGAGATCCTCGGCATCTCCCCGATGGGCTCCTCGATGGTTCCCGCCCAGCACAAGAGCAAGGCGCAGGTCGCCTTCGAGACCGGCGAGCTCGTCGTCGACATCCTCAAGCGCGGGCTCAAGCCGAGCGACATCATCACGAAGGACTCGCTGGAGAACGCGATCGCCGCGGTCGCGATGAGCGGCGGGTCGACGAACGCCGTCCTGCACCTGCTGGCGCTCGCCCGCGAGGCGGGCGTCGCGCTGACGATCGATGACTTCGACCGCATCAGCGAGCGCACCCCGCTGCTCTGCGACCTCAAGCCGGGCGGGAAGTACGTCGCGGTCGACCTGTTCGAGGCGGGCGGTGTGCCGCTCGTCGCCAGTCGCATGCTCGAGGCCGGCCTGCTGCACGAGGACGCGCCGACCGTCACCGGCCGTACCGTCGGCGAGCACGCGCGCGAGGCCGTCGAGGTCAGCGGCCAGCCGGTCGTGCGGCCGCTGAGCGACCCGATCAAGGCCACGGGCGGCCTGGCCATCCTGCGCGGCAACCTCGCACCCGACGGCTGCGTCGTCAAGCTCGCCGGCCACGAGCGCCGCCATCACCAGGGTCCCGCGCGCGTCTTCGAAGGGGAGGAGGCCGCGATGGCCGCCGTCACCGCGGGGGCGATCGACGCCGGCGACGTCGTGGTCATCCGCAACGAGGGCCCCGCCGGCGGGCCGGGGATGCGCGAGATGCTCGCGGTCACCGCGGCACTCAACGGCGCCGGACTCGGCGAGCACGTCGCGCTCCTGACCGACGGGCGCTTCTCCGGCGCAACCCACGGGTTCATGGCCGGCCACGTCGCGCCCGAGGCGTTCCGCGGCGGTCCGATCGCCGCCGTTCACGACGGCGACGTCATCACCGTTGACGTCGACGCGCGCCGGCTCGACGTCGCGCTCTCCGACGAGGAGATCGCGGCGCGCGTCGCCGCCTACTCGCCGCCGCCGAACCCGGACCGCACCGGCGTGCTCGCGAAGTACGCCGCCCTCGTCGGCAGCGCCGCCGAGGGCGCGGTCACGCTCGTCGACGGCTGACCCCGACGAGCGACCACCCCGATGCGCATCGCCATCGACATCGACTCGACGCTGCACCACTACTGGGACCAGTTCTCGGACGTCGCGATGCGCCGCTTCGGCGTCGTGCTGCCCTACGAGGGCCAGGTCACCTGGGGGATCACGAAGCTCGAGCCCGAGCAGGTCCACGCCTGCGTGCTGGAGACCCACACCGAGGAGCTGATCGCGACCGCCGAGCCCTATCCCGGCGCGGTCGACGCGGTGAACGGCTGGCACGCCGCCGGGCACTTCATCCACATCACCTCCCATCGCGGCGGGCAGTCGCACGAGGCCACCGAGCGCTGGCTCGCCGCGATCGGCCTCGCCCACGACGAGCTCTACTGCTCGTTCGACAAGATCACGCGTTGCCGCGAGATCGGGATCGACCTCCTCATCGACGACAGCCCCGTCAACCTCGAGGACGCGCTCGAGCACGGCATCGCCGGCGCGACGCTCGTCCATCCGTGGAACCGCGAGCTCTGCGAGAGCGCTCCGATCATCTCCGCCGCGGACTGGCCGGGGCTCGAGCGGGCGCTCGCGCCGCTGCTCGCCGGCGCGCGCTGACCGGTGCCGCTTGCGACACTGCGGGGCGTGGCCGAGCGACCTCGCACCCCGTTGCGCGACCCGGGCGCCGTGCCCGCGGTGCGCGAGGACCTGCGCAGCGGGCTCCCCGCCGTCGAGGCCGAGCGCCACGTCACCGACTGGGGCCGCTCGGAGCGCGTCGAGGCGGTCGTCGACCGGCTCGCCGTCGACTTCCTCTACCGCCTGTGGTTCCGCGTGAGCGTGGAGGGCATCGAGCACGTGCCCGCACGCGGGGGCGCGCTCGTCGTCTCCAACCATTCCGGGGCCCTGCCGCCGGACGCGGCGATGATCGCCAAGGCGATCAAGGAGGAGCACCCCCGGCCGCGGCCGCTGCACCTGACCGTCGAGCACTTCTTCAAGGGCTATCCCGGCTTCAGCATGCTGCTGCCGAAGCTCGGCGCGGTTCCGGCCCACCCGGCGAACGTCCATCGCCTGCTGTGGGACGAGCAGCAGCTCGTCCTCGTGTTCCCCGAGGGCCGCAAGGGCACCGAGAAGCTCTACAAGGACCGCTACCGCCTGCGGCGCTTCGGACGCGGCGGCTTCGTCCAGGCCGCGATGCGCGCCCGCGCGCCGATCGTCCCCGTCGCCGTCGTCGGCGCCGAGGAGGCCCAGCCCGTCTTCGCGCAGCTCAGCCTGCTGCAGCGCCTCACCGGCCTGCTCTACGTGCCACTGACCCCGACGTTCCCGCATCTCGGGCCGCTCGGGATGCTGGGCTACCTGCCCGCGAAGTTCACGATCCGCTTCATGGAACCGATCCCCACGGACGACCTCGGCGACGAGCCGTGGGAGGACCAGGCGCTGGTGCAGACGATCGCCCATGACGTCCGTGCCCGGATCCAGGACGAGCTCGACGACATGCTCGCCCAGCGGGCGTCGGTCTGGCTGGGCTAGTGCGCGCGCGGCGGATCCTGATCACGGGCGTGGCGACGCATTGGGGTGGAGCGCTCGCCCGCGCGCTCGAGGCCGACCCGGAGATCGAGGCGATCGTCGGGATCGACCGCGAGGACCCCGTCGTCGAGCTGGAACGCACCGAGTTCGTCCGGGTCGGCGCCCAGCACCAGCTGCTGCGGCGCATCCTGCGCGCGGCGCGCATCGACGCCGTCATCGACACGCGGATGATCGTGGACTCCACGACCGCCGCGCCGCGGGCCGCACACGAGAACAACATCATCGGGACGATGGAGCTGCTCGCCGCGTGCTCGAGCACCGACGAACCGCCGGCGCTCGTCTTCAAGTCCAGCGCCCACTGGTACGGCTGCAACCAGGACGACCCGGCCTACTTCACCGAGGACATGAGCCCGCGCAACCGACCGCGGACGGCGCTGCAGCGCGACATCGTCGAGGCCGAGGCGGCCGTCGTCGAGTACGCCGAGCGTCACCCGCAGACGCCGGTCGCGGTCCTGCGCTTCGTCAACGTGCTCGGCCCGGGGCTGCGGACCTCGCACACCGACCTGCTCGGCCTCCCGGCCGTCCCGGCGATCCTCGGATTCGACCCGCGCTACCAGTTCGTCCACGAGGACGACGTCGTCGGCGCGCTCGGACACGCGCTGCGCGAAGGGCTGCACGGCACCTACAACTGCGCCGCCGACGGCGTGCTCGCGTGGAGCGAGGTCGCCGGCCTGCTCGGCAAGCTGCCCGCGCCGATCCTCTCGCCGTGGGGGACGGGTCTGTCAGCGGCGGCGCTGCGGCCGCTGGGCATCAGGATCCCGCCGGAGATGCTGCGCCAGCTGCGATTCGGGCGCGCCGTCGACAACCGTGCGCTGAAGGCGACCGGTCACCGGCTGCGCTACACGACGCGCGAGACCGTCCTGAAGCTGCGCGAGCACCAGCGCCTGCGCCCGCTGCGCAGCCGGATGGGGGAGCCCTACCGCTACGAGCGCGAGGTCGAGGAGTTCCTGCGCCGCAGCCCAGCGGCCCAGGGGGCGCTCGGCGCGCCCGCCGGCGCCTCCGGCGTGGGCCGCCTGGGCCCCGCGGGCGGGTTCGACGCGCTCGAGGCCGAGGAGGTCGTCGCCGTCCTCGACGCGCTCGATCCCGCGAGCCTGCAGGCATTGCGCGCCCACGAGGCGGGCAACGCCGCGCGCCCGCGAGTGCTCGCCGCGATCGACGCGCTGATCGCCGGCCGCGGGTAGGAACCCGGGCGCGCGGGCCGAACAACGGGTGCGACGCCAACGCGCTTGCAGCTCTGGTGCGCGTGTGGCCGGTGTCCTATCCTGGACGACCCGGCCCGGTCATCCGAGGATCTTCACGTGCGCCGCCCCTACGTCATCGCCGCCGCTTTCGCGCTCCTCGTCGCCGGCGTCCTCGTCGCGGCGGCCTACGTCTACGACAACGGGCGCAAGGACACGATCGCCTCGGGCGTCCAGGTCGGCGGCGTCGACGTCGGCGGACTGACGCGCCAGCAGGCCAGCGACAAGCTGACGCGCGAGCTGCTCGACCCGCTGCGCCGCCCGATCGTCCTGCGCCGCGCCGCACACACCTGGCATCTGAGCGCCCGCGAGGCGCAGATCTCCGCGGACGTCGCCGGCAGCGTCGGCATCGCCGTCGACCGCAGCCGCGAGGGCAACTTCCTGGGGCGCACCGTGCGCAGCCTCACCGGGTCCGACCTCAACGTCGACCTGCAGCCGCGAATGACGTACAACGACCACGCGGTCGTGCGCCTCCTGGACCGGGTGCGCGGGACGATCGAGCGCAAGCCGCGCGACGCGTCCGTCTCCTTCTCCGGCACCGGCGTGGCTCCGGTCCCCTCCGCGGCGGGCCTGCTGGTGCCCGCCAGCGCGCTGCACCGCCGCATCCGCGCGGCGATCCTCTCGCCGACCGCCGACCGCACCTTCACCGTGCACATGGACAAGGTGCAGCCGAAGGTCACCACATCGATGCTCGCCAAGAAGTATCCGACGGTGATCATCGTCAACCGCGCGGCGTTCCAGCTGCACCTCTACAAGGACCTGCAGCCGGTCAAGACCTACAAGATCGCCGTGGGGCGCCAGGGCCTCGAGACGCCGGCCGGCCTCTACGACATCCAGGACAAGCAGGTCAACCCGTCGTGGCACGTCCCCAACAGCGCCTGGGCCGGCAAGCTCGCCGGGCAGGTCATCCCGCCGGGTCCGTCGGACCCGATCAAGGCGCGCTGGATGGGCATCGACGGCGGCGCCGGGATCCACGGGGTCGACCCGAGCGAGTACGGCTCGCTCGGCAGCGCCGCCTCGCACGGCTGCGTGCGCATGCGCATCCCCGACGTGATCGACCTGTACGACCGCGTCTCGGTCGGCACGCCGGTCTACATCGCCTGAGGGCCGATCTCCTCCACCGCGACCTCCTCCCAGCCCCGCTCCAGAAGCAGGGCATGATGGTCACTGTGGCGAAAGACGAGTGAGCCGATGAAGACGTCCCGCTCCCGCCTGCGCAGCACCGCGTACCACAGCGTCGTCGCGTCGTCCGTGCCCTGGATCCTCAGCCACGGCGCCGGCGGGTCGGCGTCGGGCGTGCATGCCCCGGCCTCGATCAGCTGCCGTCGCGTCGCCACCTGACCTGTGGCCGTGTCGATGAAGAACAGCGCCATGGCGGCCGAGGATACGCACGCGCCGCTGAGTCCCGCCTGGCGCGAGGCGCTCGCGCTGCTCGACGCCGACCTGCGCCGCCGCGGCGCCGCGGAGAAGACGCGCCGCGCCTACGGGACCGACCTCGACCAGTTCGCGCTCTGGGCGACCGACGCCGGCCTGGCTCCGGCGACGATCGGCCCGCGCGAGCTGCGCCGCTACGCAGCACGGCTCTCCGAGCGCCGCTGCGCCCCGAGCACCGTCGCGCGCAAGCTCGCCTCGCTGCGCGCCTGCTTTCGCACGCTGCGCGAGCACGGGATCGTCGCCCAGAACCCCGCCGAGCTCGTCGCGACGCCCAAGCAGGGCTCGCACCTGCCGCGCGTGCTGCGCCCCGACGAGCTCGTCGCCCTGCTCGACCGGATCCCCGCCACGACGGCGCTCGAGCTGCGCGACCGCGCGATGTTCGAGCTCACCTACGCCTGCGGGCTGCGCGCCGAGGAGGTCGTCAACCTCGACGCGGGGGCGATCGTCTTCGACGCCGAGGAGGTGCGCGTCGAGGGCAAGGGCGGCAAGACGCGCATCGTGCCGGCCGGCGAGCACGCGCTGCAGGCGGTCGCCCGCTATCTCGAACGCGCCAGACCGGCACTCGACGGAGGTACCGGCGAGGCGGCGCTCTTCCTCTCCAAGTCCGGCCGTCGCCTGCAGACCTCCGACGTGCGCCGGCGCCTGCGAGTGTGGTCTCGCGCGGCGGCGATCCAGGGCGGGATCTCTCCCCATGCACTGCGCCATTCGTTCGCCACGCACCTGCTCGACGGGGGCGCCGATCTACGCGCGATCCAGGAGCTTCTCGGGCACAGCAGCATCTCGACGACCCAGATCTACACTCGGGTAGAGTCAGCCCGCCTGCGTACCGCATACCGTCAGAGCCACCCGCGCGCATAGGCTGTCATCACCGATGGAGACGAACGTCAAGGCGATCGAGCTGCGGGACATGTGGCGCCGGTACAAGGGCACCGGCGACGAACAGGCCCGTGAGCGCCTCGTGGTGGCCTACGCGCCGCTCGTGAAATACGTCGCCGGGCGCATGGCGTCGGGCCTTCCCTCGCACGTCGAGGAGGGCGATCTCATCTCCTACGGGCTGATCGGATTGATCAACGCGATCGAGCGCTTCGAGCTCGAGCGCGAGATCAAGTTCGAGACCTACGCGATCACCCGGATCAAGGGCGCGATCATCGACGAGCTGCGCGCGCAGGACTGGGTGCCGCGCTCGGTGCGCGCCCGTGCCCGCGAGATCGAGCGCGCCAACCAGAAGCTCGAGCACAAGCTCCAGCGCGCGCCGACCGACGACGAGATGGCCGCCGAGCTCGAGATGGACGTGGGCGACTTCCAGGACGCGCTGCTCCAGATCTCCAACTCCTCGATCGCCGCGCTCGACGAGCTGTGGTCGGTCGGCGACGCGAGCGGCGACCAGGTCTCGCTGCTCGACACGCTGCAGGACGAGAACGCCCCGGACCCCTCCGCGGTCATGGACCAGACGGACCTGCGCGACCGCGTCGCCGAGGCGATCTCCCGCCTCCCCGAGCGGGAGAAGCTGGTGATCGCCCTCTACTACTACGAGAACCTGACCCTGCGCGAGATCGGCGAGGTCCTCGGCGTGACGGAGTCGCGCGTGTCCCAGCTCCACACGAAGGCGGTCCTGCGCCTGCGTGGGCGCCTGACCGCCGAGTAGATGTCCGCGCCGCGCTGGAAGTCCGTCAAGATCGATGAGGTGGAGGCCCTCGCCGGGCCCGGCACGCTGACCTGGCGCCCGCTGCGCCACGAGCTCGGGGTCCAGGCATTCGGCGTCAACGCCTACACCGCCTCAGAGATCGGCCAGGAGGTCGTCGAACCGCACGACGAGAAGGACCTCGGCCACGAGGAGCTCTACGTCGTCGTCGCCGGGCACGCGACCTTCACGCTGGACGGCGCCACGCTCGAGGCGCCGGCCGGCACCTGCGTGTTCATCCCGGACCCCGCCGTCCACCGCCACGCCCACGCGCGCGAGGTCGGCACGACCGTGATCGCGATCGGCGGCTGGGCCGACCGCGCGTACGAGGTCTCCGCCTGGGAGTGGGCCTTCCGCGGCCTGGGCGCCGCCAAGACGGACACGCGCCGCGGGCGCGAGATCTTCCTCGAGGCGATGGCCGCGCTGCCGGACAACCGCTGGCTGCCGTACAACCTGGCCTGCATGGAGGCGCTCGCCGGCAACCCGGACGCGGCGATCGGCGCGCTCAGCCGGGCGGTGGAGCTGGGCGGCGACGAGGTCCGCGAGTGGGCCCGCAACGACCACGATCTCGACCGGGTCCGCAGCGATCCGCGGTTTGTCGCCCTGATCACGTAGTTCACCCCTGGTTCCTCCCAGTCCCCGGCGATAAGGTCGCCGCAAGGCACTGTTCGAGGAGAGGAATGAAGGCATGCACAAGGCGGACCGCATCCGCAATGTCGCGCTTGTCGGCCACCGCGGGAGTGGCAAGACCTCGCTGCACGAGGCCCTGCTCTTCCAGGCCGGCGTGACGAACCGCCTGGGCTCCGTCGTCGACGGCACGACCGTGTCGGACGACGACGAGGACGAGCAGGCGCGCCAGATGTCGATCAGCGCGCACCTCAGCTCCTTCGAATGGGACGGGCGCAAGATCAACATGATCGACACGCCCGGCGAGCCGAGCTTCGTCGCCGACGCCCTGGGCGCGCTGCGCGTCTGCGAGTCGGCCGTCTTCGTCGTCAACGCCGTGATGGGCGTCGAGGTCTCCACGTCGCGCCTGTGGGCGCGCGCCCAGGAGCTCGACCTCGCGCGCATGCTGTTCGTGAACATGCTCGACCGCGAGCGCGCCGACTTCTACCGCACGCTGGAGCAGCTCAAGGCCGCGTTCGGGCGCCACGTCGTCGCCACGGAGATCCCGATCGGCGCCGAGCAGGACGTGCGCGGGATCGTCGACCTGATCGACATGAAGGCCTACGAGTACGTGGGCACCGCCCGCGACAACTGCCGCGAGATCCCGATCCCCGACGAGCTGCTCGCGCAGGCCACCGAGTACCGCGAGAACCTGATGGACGAGGTCGCCGAGGTCTCCGACACGCTGATGGAGCGCTACCTCGAGGGCGACGAGATCTCCCACGATGAGATCGTCACCGCGCTGAAGGACGGCACGAACCACGGCGGGATCTTCCCGGTGGTCTGCGGCGTGGCGACGAAGAACCTCGGCACCAACCGCCTGCTGGACGCGCTCGAGGAGGATCTGCCCTCGCCCGTCAAGCACGGCGCCTTCGAGCTCCCCGAGATCACACTCGAGCCCGACGAGGACAAGCCGCTCTTCGCCTACGTCTTCAAGACGCGCGCCGACCCGTTCGCCGGCCGCATCAACCTCTTCCGCGTCTACCAGGGCGTCATGCGCCCCGACAGCCACGTCCTGAACACGCGCGCCCACGGCAAGGAGCGCATCGGGCAGCTGCTCATCTCGCAGGGCAAGGAGACGGCGACCGCCGACGGCTTCGGCCCCGGCGACATCGGCGCCGTCGGCAAGCTCAAGGAGACGCGCGCGGGGGACTGGCTCGCCGACCGCGACGAGCCGATCGTGATGCCCGCCATCGACCTGCCCCAGCCGGTGATGGCGTTCGCCATGGAGGCCAGCAACAAGGGCGACGAGGACAAGGTCTTCACCGCCCTTCGTCGCCTGCAGGAGGAGGATCCGACGATCGACCTGCATCGCGACCCGCAGACGGGCGACCAGATCGTCGCGGGGCTCTCGCAGGTGCACGTCGAGGTGATCGTCGACCGCCTGAAGTCGCGCTTCGGCGCGGAGGTCACGCTGAAGCCGCCGCGCGTGCCCTACCAGGAGACGATCCGCAAGGCCGCCAAGGCGCACGGGCGCCACAAGAAGCAGAGCGGCGGGCGCGGGCAGTTCGGCGACTGCCACATCGCGATCGAGCCGCTCGGCGGCGGCGAGGAGTTCGAGTTCGTCGACGAGATCAAGGGCGGGGTGATCCCGAACAGCTTCATCCCGGCCGTCGAGAAGGGGGTGCGCGAGGCGATGGCCCACGGTGCCGTCGCGGGCTTCCCGGTCAAGGGCGTGCGCGTGCGGCTCACCGACGGCTCCTACCACACCGTCGACTCCTCGGAGATGGCGTTCAAGCTCGCCGGCTCGATCGCGATGCGCGAGGCGCTCTCGCACGCCGACCCGGCGCTGCTGGAGCCCGTCATGCTCGTGACGCTGTCGGTCCCCGAGGACTGCGTCGGCGACGTGATCGGCGACCTCAACTCGCGCCGCGGCCACCCGCTCGGGATGGACGCCGTCGGCGGCATGACCGAGGTGAAGGCCGAGGTCCCGATGGCGGAGATGCTCACCTACGCACCCGACCTGCGCTCGATCACTGGCGGCAGGGGCGACTACACGATGGAACTGCTGCGCTACGACGAGGTTCCGGGCCATCTGGCCCAGAAGGTCGTCAGCGCGAACGAGGAGGCCGTGCACGCCTGAGATCAGACCGCAGAGCCCGCGGCGTTACCCTGCTTGGTCGTGACGCCGCGGCAGATCAACACCATGCAGGAGCCGACGCAGTGCGCCGTCTGCGGGCGCACGCTGCTGCGCGGCGAGCATCCGGACATCTTCCTGCACGCCGGGGAGCGGCGCCTGGTCTGCGAGCTGTGCACGCCGCGGGCGGTGCACGAGGGCTGGATCCGCGAGGGCGCGAACGCCGCCCCGGGCCGTGTCCGGGCCGGCTGGCGCCCCGGTGCGGGAGGTGTCTCGTTCATCGAGCGCCTGCGCCGCCGGCGGGAGGCTGACGCGGAGCTGCTCGTCCCCGAGGAGGCCGAGGGCCTGCTCGGCTCGCTGGACGAGGAGTACGAGTACCCCGAGCCCGAGCCGGAGGCCGCCCGCGCCCCCACGGGCACCGGCCTGGCCGAGGAGCCGACGATGTACCGCGAGGACCGCTTCGTCCACGCGATCCCGACGAACGCGGACATGAAGATCGTCCGCGCCATCGAGCTCTTCAACGCCAGCCAGCACTGCCGCACGATCGCCGGGGTGGCGCGGACGCTCGGCGCCCCGCTCGTCAGCGTGCGCCCCTCGCTGACCGAGGGCAGCATCGTCACGATCGTCGTCGCCTGGGAGATCTCCTGGTACCGCTTCGAGGTCGACCTCGCCGACGAGGCCGCCGGCGTGCGCGCCACCGGCCAGGGCTACGAGCTCGACGAGCTCGAGCCGGACGACCGCACACCGAACGCGATCGCCGACGAGCACGGCGCGCTGCACGGCGCCGTCCAGCCCGCCTGAACGGCGCATTCGCGCTTCGGGCGTGCCAGAGAGTAGATTTCCGGTCTGTGATCTACAGCGTCGTCCCAGAGGAGCTGGCCGACGAGCTCTACGACAAGCTCGTCGCGTACTACGCCGATGACCCGGAGGTCACGGTGATCATCGATCGCCGTCGTGCAGGGACGAAGCCCGGCGGCCCGCCGGTGGCTGACGAGTCCGAGTTCCGCGCGCGCCGCCGGCGCCGCGCGATGGGCGATCATCCGCCGCTGCTCGGCGACTCGCCCAGCGCGGCGTGAAGCTCGTCGTCCACGTCGACGGCGGTTCGCGAGGAAACCCGGGGCCGGCGGCCGCCGGCGCCGTCCTGTCGACGCCCGAGGGCGAGGTCGTCGAGCGCGAGGGCGAGCTGCTCGGCATCGCCACGAACAACGTCGCCGAGTACCGCGCGCTGATCCTCGGCGCGCGCCGAGCGCGCCAGCTGGGAGCCACCGAGGTCGAGATCGTCAACGACTCCGAGCTGATCGCCAAGCAGGTGAACGGTCAGTACAAGGTCAAGCACGCGGACATGAAGCCGCTGCACGCCGAGGCGCTCGAGGCCCTGCGCGGGTTCGAGCGCTGGGTCGTGCGATCCGTGCGCCGCGAGCAGAACGCGGCGGCCGACGCGCTCGTCAACGAAACGCTCGACGCCGCCCGCTGAGCTCCGCAGCTACGGTTGCGGCATGAGCATCGAGAAGCCGCAGGTCGACGTCCCCGTCGGCGAGGACCCGTCCTACCAGCTGGAGCTGGAGGACATCGTCGTCGGCGAGGGCGAGGAGGCCGTCGCCGGCAGCACCGTCGAGGTCCACTACGTCGGGGTCTCCTGGGCCACCGGCAACCAGTTCGACGCCTCGTGGGACCGCGGCGACACGTTCAAGTTCGGCCTCGGCCAGGGCCAGGTCATCGCGGGGTGGGACCAGGGCGTGGCCGGCATGAAGGTCGGCGGCCGGCGCCGCATCACGATCCCGCCGATGCTCGCCTACGGCAAGCGCGGCGCGGGCGGCGTGATCGGACCGGACGAGACGCTCGTCTTCGTCGTGGACCTCATCGGCGTGCGCTGAGGTCGCGCGAGAACCTGGCGACGGCGCGCGCTGAGACCGTTGCGCGGACGCTGGTCGCGAAGACGGTGAGGCAGCGGCCCTGAGGGGCGGTGTCAGTCGGCGTCCGCGGCGCGCAGCGCGCGCGCCTGGCCCGCGTCCGCCCAGATCTCCCAGCGCCCGGACGCCGAGTCGCGATCGCCGTTGAAGCGGTAGGGCCGCAGCCCGCCGAACTCGTGGTGGCGCAGGTGCGACACGCCGCCGAGCACGGACGCGAGCCGCCGTCTCGG
>JADGPM010000336.1 GCA_017882425.1 Solirubrobacteraceae bacterium | reverse complement strand
CTGAGCCGCACTCCCGCCCACAGGAGGCCTCATGAGCGCGCTCGCGACCTTGGCGCAGTACCGCATGGACTACGGGGATCACATGGACAGCGGCTGGGGCTGGGGCATGATGGCCCTGCTCGTCATCGCGCTGCTGGCCGTCGTCGCACTGGCCGCATGGTTCGTGCGCTCCAACGGCGTATCGCGCAGGCAGTCGGCGTCCGCCGCAGGCGACGTGCCGGCGGAGACGCCGATGCAGATCCTCGACCGCCGATTGGCACAGGGGGAGATCGCACCGGAGGAGTACAAGGAGCGCGCCGCGATCCTGGGCGGCCGCTAGCCCCATGCCGACGTCGACGGATCAGCTGCTGAGCATCGTGCTCAACCTCGCGACCTACCACCGCGAGCACGAGAAGTTCTATTCCGAGTCCCCGCTGCACGACGCGATCACGCTCCAGCGTGCATCGCGCGCGCTCAAAGCCCTCGCCGAGCGCTGGTCGGTCGCCTCGCCCGCGGGCGACACGTCTCCCAGCCCGTTCGCGGGCGCGGCCGATCTCAACGACGACCGTGCCACGGAGACGCTCGGGATCCTGTTCATGGAGGGCGAGGGCGAACCGGCGGAGATCGCGCGGTTGAAGACCGACCTCGGTGCGATGGCGGCGGCGTACGATGCGACGGGGGAGTGGCTCGCCGCCGCGATGCAGGCCGCGTGGGGCGTGGCTGAGGCGCTGGTGAGGTACCCCGACCTCGCGGACCTTCTCGCGGAGCGCCATCGGATCATCAGCAACGACTGGCAGAGCGCCTCGATGGCCCTGCAGATCGCGCGCGACATCGAACGCGCGCTCGCGATCCTCGGCCACGTGGACTTCACGCCCGCGGCGCTGCGTGCAGACCTCACCGCAGGACGGCTCGCCTCGAGGCAGCTGTTCTCGGTCTCCGAGATGCTCGATCACGCCGCCGACCTGGCGGCACAGAGCGCGACGCTCACGCACGAGAACGAACGCCGCTGGCGCCTCTTCCGCGCCCGTGTCGAACAGGTGGCCACCGCCTGAACGGTGGGCTACACGCCCCGGGCTGCGTGTTCGGCCCGCTCCTGGATCCACACCCGCAGCTCGTCGGGCAGCTCCGGGGCCTGCTGCGCGGTGGAAAGCAGTTGCGGCTCGCGCAGTATCGCCCGTGAGACGAGTGCGCTGGTGACGCCGTGGGCCGGCCTGGACACGACGTCGATCGCGTCGCCGGCGCCGATGTCGCCCTCGCGGATCACCCGCAGGTAGGCGCCCGGCCTGCCGGCATCCGCGAAGCGCTTGAGAAACCGGGGGTCATTCATCCGCAGAGCGAGCTTGAAGCACGGCAGGCGCGGCTGGGCGACCTCGAGCAGCGTGCTGCCGACGGCCCAGCGCTCGCCGATCACCGCCCCGGAGACCGGGAGTCCTCGCACCGTGAGGTTCTCCCCGAACGTGCCCGGGCCGAGCGGCGCGCCGATCTGCGCCTCCCACCACTCGGTGTCCTCGGCCGCGTAGGCGTAGACGGCCTTGTCAGGGCCGCCGTGCACGGTCCGGTCGGCCTGGTCGTCGCCGCGCAGGTTGACGCCGCGCAGCGGCACACGTCCCTCGACCGGGCTCTTCCAGATCGCCGTCCAGACCGTGTGCCCGTTGACCTCCACGGCGCGCGGCTCGCCGACGTTCACGGACTCGACGGTCGCGGGGGCCATCATGCGACGTGGCGGTGGGAGTAGATCACCTTTGCGATGTCGCGCCGGCTCGCGGTGAGCCCGGCCCGGCCGCGGTCGGTCAGGAAGGAGTACAAGTACCACAGGCCGGCTTCGAGGTCGGGCCGGATCGGCGTCATGGCGCCGAGGAGGAGCGCGACCTCCAGCACGTCGGTGCGGACGGACCGCACGGATTCGAGCCGCGGCAGGGCTCCGGTCATGGAGCTGCCTCACCCCTGGGTGAGCGTCGCGACCGGCTTGCCGATCTCCACGATCTAGGTGGACAGCATCATGCCCGTCTCGGGGCCGACGTCGAGCGCGTTGCGGGCCGACGTCGCGCAGGTGACGACGGTCGTGCACGAGGGGCACCTGACGATCGAGGTCCGCGACGACGGGGTGGGCGCAGCGGGGACCCCGGCCGGCGGGCCGGCCGCCCACAGCGACCGCATCGCCGCGCTCGGCGGCACGCTCGAGGTCAGCAGCGCCCCGTCCCGGGGCACCACGCTCCGGGCTCGCGTGCCGCTCGCGACCTGACCGCTGCGGCGCGCGGCCGTTGTGTCCTGTGCGCCCGGAGCTCAGGTCACCGTGAGGGTGCCCTTCATCCCGGCGGCCTTGTGGCCCGGAACGGGGCAGTAGAACGTGTAGGTCCCCGGCTTGAGCGTCAGCGTGTCGGTCGACGTGCCACCTGGCTGGACGGTCGCGCCGTCCTTGTCGACGCCGTTGCCCGTGACCGCGATGCCGTGCGGCAGACCGCTGCCGGAGGGGTTCTTCATGAGGACCGTCACCTTCCCGGCCTTCGCCGTCAGCGTCGTCGTGTTGAACTTCAGCGCCCCGCCCGGATCGGCGGTGAGGTTCACCGTCGAGGCGCCGCTCGCCGCGGCCGGCGCGGCGGCTGCGGTGGTCGTCGTGGTCTTGGGAGCGGCCGAGCCGTAGCCCCCGGCGGCGGACCCGCCCGAGCTGGACGTCCCGCTGGAGCTGGAGCTGCCGCACGCGGCCAGGGCGAGCGCCGCGGATGCGGCGAGCGCCGCAGCGCACAGCGGTCGTGTCGGTCGGAGCATGAAGGGCCCTCCTGGGATCGGTGTCGCCTGCAAGGACGCCGCGCGGGGGTGGATCCTTCCCGCGGCCGTCGGCGCCCGGCACTCCAGAACGCGCGGCTCCGTGCCGATCACTCCGGCGTGGTGCGCCCGAGCTCCAGGACCGTCGCGATCGCGGCCGCCGTGCTGATCCCGCTGGCGGTCTGGGGCTGGATCCAGCGCTCAGCGCGCCTGGAGACGCAGCGCCGGGCCGCGGCGGCCGCGCAGCTCATCACCGGGCGCCCGGTGCAGGTGCGCTGCCCGGGAGTGATCCGCCGCCATTTCGAATACGAGATCAACGACGGCGAGGTCCGCTTCGGGCCCGACGGCCTGCCGGGGAACGTCGCCGATCTTGCCGGCGCTCCGTGCGACGGCCTGCACCGGCTGATCACCGAGGGGGCCGCGCTCGACCTGTCCTGCCTGCAGCTCGACGCCTGCAGCGCGCAGGACACGCGTGTCGCGCTCGGCGTCGTCGTCCTGACGCACGAGTCCGTCCACCTCAGCGGGGTGGCCGACGAGGCGCTCACCGAGTGCCGCGCCGTCCAGCGCTCACCCCGTGTCGCGATGGCGCTCGGCGCGACGCGTCAGGCGGCCGCGTACATCCAGGACTGGCAATTCTCCGTGGCCGACGACCAGCTCCCTGATCGCTACCAGACGCCCGGCGGCTGCAAGCTCGACGGCGGCTGACGGCGGCGCTCAGGCGGGCTGCTGCGTCGCGACCAGGTCCTGCGCCAGCGGTCGCAGCGGCCGCACCCCGAGCCGGGCCAGCTCGTCGTGGTAGGCGCGGCAGGCCGTCGCCGCGTCCGTCTGCCCGTCGGCGATCGCGCGCAGCTGCGTGACGAACGCCAGCGGGTGCTCGCTGCTCTTGATCCTGCGCCCGAAGAGTGCCGCGCGCGCCCCGTGGCGGCGGGCCTCCTCGAGCAGGGTGAAGGCGTCGAAGGTCGTGCCCGCCGAGCCGCCCATGATCCCGGGCACCAGACCCGGATCGTAGGCCGCGAGCTCCTCCATCGCGCGCGGACCGTGGTAGGGCACCTTGAGGAACAGCGGGCGTCCGGCGCTCGGGACGCCGGCCAGCGTCCGGGCGATGAAATCGTTCAGGAAGCGCCCTGGGTCCTCGGCCTGATGTGGCCCCGCGACGTTCGGGTCGAACAGCTCCAGGAAGTGCCGCAGGCCGCCGGCGCGCGCCTCCTGGCGAAAGTCGCGGTAGGCATCCAGCGCGGCGACGTCGTGGCCGGCGTCGTTCGCGGGCGTGATCGAGTAGAGGCCCAGGTCGGCGCCCGCGTCGTGCACGATCTCCTCGATGCTCGCCGTGCGGAACGGCCGCGAGGGCTGGAGCGGGGAGGAGGCCCCCGCGAGCAGGTGGATGTCGCTGGTGTCGTTGGCGCGAACGGCCGGGGTGACCGGTGAGGCCTCGAACAGGTGCTCCTGGACGGTCAGGAGCTCGCTCGTGCTCACGCTCATCAGCACGACGTCGACGAGGCCCTGCCGGACGATCTCCCGCGTCTGGTCGCGGTAGTCGGCGAGCGAGCGATGCGCGCCCGTGGCCGGGTCGGTCCCCGGCGCCGCCAGGCCGAACGCCATGTCGGCGTCCTTGGCGTCGGCGAGGATGAAGTCGGGCGAGGAGCCCGGGGAGGCCTGGATGCTCCGGAGCTTGGCGTCGAGCGACTTCACGGCGTGGTGAAGGTCAGTGTGCCCGAAGCATCCTCGCGGCGCTCATCGGCGGGCCCGAGCTCGATCGCGACCGGCGAGCGCTGCCAGCGCTGCGCCACCCGGGCCGCGATCTGCGGCCACGGCGCCACGCCGTCGGTCCCGTGCGCGGCCTCGACGCTGCACGCCCCGACGGCGGTCGCCGCGGTCGCCGCGTCCACCGGCCCCTCGCCCCGTACCAGCGCCGCCAGGAATCCGGCGATGGTGCAGTCGCCGCACCCCGTCGTCCCGGCCACCCGACGGGGCCGGAAGCACGGCGAGAGCAGCTCGCGGCCCTCCCAGGCGCCGGGCTCGAGTGCGAGGCGCTCGCAGAACGCCCTGAGGCGCTCACCGGACGCCGTGCGGACATACAGCCCCTGATCGCCGAGCTTGATCACCGCCACCGCCACGCCCATGTCGATGAGCCGCCCGCCGAGGGACCGCAGCAGGGCGCGATCGACCGCCGATCCCGCAGCGCCGAGCATGAAGCGCAGCTCGTCCGCGCTCGGCAGGAACACGTCGACGAACGGCAGCGTGCGCTCGAGGATCCGCGCCCAGTCGGCGCGGCCGGCGGCGGTGCCCGGGTCCGGCCGTGAGACGTCGAGCGAGGTCGCCACGCCCACGGCCTGCGCCGCCGCGAACATCGCCCGGAGCTCGGAGCCGTCGTCGGCGTACATGGCGGGCATCAGCGGCGGGTAGCCGAAGTGCAGGAGGAGCGCGCCCTCCAGGTCGGCTGCCCGCACATCGTCTGCGACGAAGGCGTCGTTCGCGCCGGGGCAGTGCAGGAAGCTGCGATCGACGCCGGGCGGGCTGATGACGATCGAGTAGCTCGTGACCTGCCCGGCGGCGACGACCAGGCCGTCGGCCAGGCCCGGACCCTCGCGCTCGAGCGTGTCGCGCAGGCTGCGTCCGAAGACGTCGTCGCCGACCTTGCCGATCAGCCGCACCGCGACGCCGAGGCGGTGCAGGGCGACGCCCGTGTTCCCGACGGCGCCGCCCGCGGCCGACGCGGCCGGCCCGACCTCGACCAGGCGCCCCGGCTCCAGCGACGGGGACCCGTCGAGCGCGGGGGTGAGATCCAGGCAGACGTGCCCTGCGACGAGGACCGTGGGAGGGGCGTGCAAACCGGCCACGCTACTAGCCTCGTTGATGGATCAGGAGTCGAGCACAAGGAGGCCGTCGTGGACCGTGCGGAGCTGCGTGAGCGCCAGAGCCCGCTGAAGGAGCGCTATCGCGAGGACCCGGGGTCCGCGCTGATCACGCTCAGCGCGTCGGGCACGCTGGGCGAGGGTGTGTCGTGCTCGGTGGGCACCGGGCGCGCGATCGCCGAGGCGGGGCTGCACCCCGCGACCGGCGGCGACGGAACGCAGCTGTGCTCGGGCGACATGCTGCTCGAGGCGCTCGCAGCGTGCGCGGGTGTGACGCTGCGCTCGGTGGCGACGTCGCTGGAGATCCCCGTGAGCGGCACCGTGACCGCGGAGGGGGACCTGGACTTCCGCGGGACGCTCGCCGTCGATCGCGACGCCCCGGTCGGCTTCGCCGCGATCCGCCTGCGCTTCGACCTGGACAGCGACGCCGAAGAGGAGCAGCTCGACACCCTGATCAGGCTGACCGAGCGCTACTGCGTCGTCCTCCAGACGATCACCGCGGCGCCCGAGGTCTCCGTGTCGAGAGCGCGCGCCGCGCGTTGACGGTGCAGGTCGGCCGCGATCGCCGACTGCTCAGGGCGGAGACGGGCAGCTTGTGCGTCGTGGCGCAATCTCTGCTGCGGCGTTTCTTGCGGGCGACCGCCCCCGCTCCGCGGTTTGTCACAAGCTTGTTACAATGTGACTCTCGGATCGCTTCACCATCCGAATCACGGCGGCACCTGAAGCGCCTGTCCCGCGTTTCAGCCCGTCGCCGGCACCACATCAAAGCCCCACAACAGAAGGATCGCCACATGACCCGACGTCTGATCGGGATCGTCGCTCGCGCGCTGCGCGAGACGCCGGCCGACGCTCACGTCCATTTCCACCAGGGCAGCCTCGGCCAGCCGGCCGCCTGCCATGACCCGCGCTGCGAGCGTCCGCACCTCGACGCCTGCTGATGACGACGCACGAAGGCCCCTGACCGGCGGCGGCCCACGGGCCGCCGCCGACGCGTCGGCGACAATGCCCGTGTGGATGAGGGCACGCCGGCCGGCGAGGAGCACGAGGAGGAATTCGAGTCCCGCTTCGAGGCCACGCTCGCACTCGTCCTGGTCATCGCCCTGCAACTCGTCCTCGCCGCGGTCAGCCTGGCCGGCAGCTGGAGGATCGACGGCTTGCGCGGGTGGGTCTGGCTCATCCCCGTCGTCTTCGAGCTCGCGCTCATGCTGCCGCTCGCGTTCGCCGCGCCGCGGCGGCGCCTGGAGCAGATGGGGGAGCGCCGGCGCTTCGCGCTCGGCCTGACGATCCTCATCACCGCGGTCAACGTCGCGGCGCTCGGGCTCCTGATCGGCTCGCTGCTCGCGGCTCACGAGAAGAGCGGGGGAGAGCTGCTCCTGAAGGCCGTCACGATCTGGAGCACGAACGTCATCATCTTCGGGCTGCTGTTCTGGGAGCTCGACCGCGGCGGCCCCGCACGGCGGCGCATGCCGGCCCCGCCGCCGCGTGACTTCCAGTTCCCCCAGGACGAGAACCCGTCGCTCGCCGAGCCGGGCTGGCATCCGCGCCTCTTCGACTACGTGTACGTCTCGTTCACGAACGCGCTCGCGTTCAGCCCGACCGACTCGATGCCGCTGACCCGCCGTGTCAAGGCGCTGATGCTCGCCGAGTCGCTGGTCTCGGCGATCACGGTGTTGCTCGCGGCGGCGCGAGCCGTGAACATCCTGCGCTGATGAAGCCCTCCCGGCCGCTTCCGCGGGTCGGCATGCGCGCGACGGTCCGCTACCTCGCGACGACGGTGGGTGCCGTCGTGGAGGGGGTCGAGGACGACGGCCGCCGCCTGACCGTCCTGACCGACGACGGGCAGCGGCTGGAGTTCACCCTGCGCCTGGCGACCGGTCAGTACCACGCCGCGGGCGACGGCCCGCGGCTGATCCTCGAGCCGTGATGCTCAGGCCGCCGCGCGCTGGACGGCCGTCTGGTTGGCGTCGGGCGGGTTGTCGAGCAGCAGACGCGGAACCGTGACCATCTTGAAGCCCGCCTTCGACAGGCCGCGCACGATCAGCGGCAGCGCCTGGCTCGTGACGGTCCGGTTGCCGCCCCCGTCGTGCATGAGGATGATCGCCCCGGGCTGCGCGAGCCCCAGGACGTACTTCGACAGCGCGACCGGGTCGGTTGCCATGTAGTCGCTCGAGTCGATCGTCCACATCACCGTGAGCATCTTCTGCTTCGCGGTGGCCGCCAGCGTCGCGTCGTTGTAGGCGCCGTAGGGCGGGCGGAACAGCCGGGGACGGGGGAGGCCGTCCTGCTGCAGCGCCGCGGCCTGGTCGGTGATCTCCGCGGTGAGGTCCTTCGGCGCGAGCTTCGTCAGGTCGGCATGGTTCCAGGTGTGGTCGCCGATCTCGTTGCCCTCGGCGACCGAGCGCTGCAGCGGCAGGGGGAACGAGCCGATCTGCCGCCCGACGGTGAAGAACGTGCCCTTCGCATGCCCGCGGCGCAGCGCGTCGAGGATCCGCTCGGTGTAGATGCCGGGCCCGTCGTCGAACGTCAGCGCCACCTCGCGGTGCTGGGCGCCGGCCTGGCGCACGAACGGCGTCTTGGCGAGGGTTGCGGCGACCGCGTCGTCCTCCTTGGCGCGCTGGTGCTTCTGGCGCTGGAGCGCCGCGGTGGCGGCGTTGGCCTGCTGCTCGAGCCGCAGCTTCGGCAGCTCCTCGATCGCGCCCTCGCGCAGCCGCACCGGATCCCATGCGGCGGAGCTGCCCGAGCTCGTCGCGACGACCGCGACCAGGACGACGAGCAGCGTCAGCGCGGCCACGAGCGCGACGCGCCTGCGGCGCCGATGATGCTCGGCACGCGAGAGGGCGATGCGCAGCTGGCGCTCGGCACCGGGTTCGGTGCGCTGTGGACGGTCATCGGGCGCGGACATGGCAGAGCGGGTGCGCTTTGAGCGTAGAGCAGCCGGATTCCGGAGCGCGCCGCCGATCAGCCGGGCGGCTCCCCACCGGCGCAACCGTACCCGCCGTGCCGGATACGCTCGCGCCTCCAGCAGCCGTCCGCATGCCCGCGTCCACACGACACCCCGCCGCCGAGCCCCGCGATCCGGGAAGGCCTCCGGGCGCTCACGCGTTCGGGCCCGGGGACCTGCGCGGCCACCCCGTGATCGAGCTGCTGCAGGCGCGCGCCCGCGCGGGCAGCAGCCCCGGGGAGCGCGCGGACGGCCATGTGCTGGCGCTGGCGATCGAGGGCGGCGGCATGCGCGGCGTGGTCTCGGCCGGCATGACCGCGGCACTCGACGCGCTCGGCCTGCAGCAGACCTTCGACCTCGTGGTCGGCGTCTCGGCGGGCGCCTCGAACGGCTTCGGCCTGCTCGCCGGCATCGGGACCGGCTCGGCGCTCACCTACCTCGACGGCTGCACCGACGGGCGATTCATCGACGTGCGCCGGGGTCTGCGACGGCGCGGCCCCGTGATGGACCTCGACCACCTGCTCGACGACCTGGTCCTCGGCTCGGACGACGAGCGCGCGCGTCGTGCGCTCGCCTGCGGGGTGCGCTTCGCGGTCGTCGCCACCGACGTGCGGACGACGCTGGCCACCACGCTCGAGGGCATGGGTTCGCGCGCGGAGCTGCGCGCGGCGCTGAAGGCCAGCTCGATGGTCCCGGGCATCGCCGGCGAGCGTGCGAGCGTCGGCGGGCGCGACTACGTCGACGGCACCGTCGCGGAGTCGATCCCCTACCGCGCTGCGACAACGGCGGGCGCGACGCACGTCCTGGTGCTCCAGACGCGGCCGTTCGGGGTCGGTCTGCGGCCGCCGTCCTGGCCCGAGCGCGTGCTCGTCGGCCGCGCGCTGCGCCGCGCCAACCCCGCCCTCGTCGAGCGCTACGCCGGCCGCCCGGAGCGCTACGCCGTCGCCGTCGACGAGCTCGCCGCCAGGACCGCCGACGGCGCCGGACCGCCGTTCCTGGCGACGATCCGCCCGCGGGCCGGCACGCCGCCGGTCCGCCATCTCGAGCAGCAGCGTGCACCGCTGCTGGCGGGCGCCATCGGCGGCGTGCGCGCCCTGCATCTCGCGCTGCACGGCCGCGAGCCCTGGGTCGACGGCGGGCTGCGCGTCACGTGAGCGCTCGCGTTCCGCAGCACGTCCGCCTGCGCGCGCCCGAGGCGATCGGCGACCCGGCGCTGCGCGCGCTCGTGCGCCGCGCCCGCGGCGGCGGCCGCGCGGACGGGGAGCACGTCGCGGTCGGGATCGAGGGCGGCGGCCTGGCGGTGTCGATGTCGGCGGGGATGGCGCTCGCACTCGAGCGGCTGGGTCTCATGGCCCACGCCGACAGCGTCTACGGCACGTCGGCGGGGGCGCTCGTCGCGGCCTACGCCGCGGCGGGCCGGATGGACGACGCCGCGGTGATCCTGCCCCAGACCTGCACGCGCGACTTCATCAGCCCCGCGCACGCCCTGCGCGGCAGGCCCGTCGTCTCGCTCGACCATCTGATGGGCCTCGTCCGCGCGCGCCCGCCCCAGCCGCGGACGGCCGGCGAGCCGCGGCCGGACCTGCGGATCCTCGTCACGCGGGTGCACGACGGGACGTTGCGCACGCTGCGCGAGTTCCCCGACCTCGAGGGGATCCTGGCGGCCGTGCGGGCGGGCATGGCGATCCCGTTCTTCGCGGGTGCCGCCGCCGAGTACGAGGGGGAGCTCGTCTCCGACGGGGGGCTGATCGAGTCGATCCCGGTCGGCACGCCGCTCGCGCAGGGCGCCACGCAGGTGATCGCGCTGCGCTCGCGCGACACGACCTACCGCAAGGGTGCGCGCGGGAGCCTGTACGGCGTGGCCGAGGACCTCGTGATCGGGCGCCTGCCGGGGATGCTCGCGGACCTCATCCGCGCCCGGCCCGGCCGCTACGACGCCGAGGCCGAGGAGCTCGCGGCCGCTGCCCGCGGTGCGGGCCCCCTCGCGGGCAGGGCCACACAGCTCGCTCCGGCGCCCGGGACGCCGCTCGTCGGGCGCCTGCAGGTCGATCGCGCGAAGGTCGTCGCGGCGATGGACGCCGGCGCGCGGGTCGTCCTCGACGCGCTCACCGAACCGGCCTGAGTCAGTACTCGTCGACGACGATGTCCAGTGCGTCGCCGACGCGCAGCGTCCGGCGGCCCGCCAGCAGCTCGAGCAGCTCGGCGCCGACGAGCTCGCGCCGCCAGCCCTGGAGGGTCCGCACGTCCGGCTCGTCGAG
>JADGPM010000086.1 GCA_017882425.1 Solirubrobacteraceae bacterium | reverse complement strand
GGATCTCGGTGATCATCTGCGCGTTCAGCGACGCGCGCTGGGACGCATTGTGCGCGGCGGTCGCATCGATCGCGGCGCAGACCCGTCCCGCCCACCAGGCGGTCCTCGTGATCGACCACAACCCCGGACTGCTCGAGCGCGCGCGCGCCCGCTTTCCCGACGCGACGATCGTCGAGAACAGCGGCCGCCAAGGCCTGTCCGGCGCGCGCAACTCCGGCATCGAGGCATCCACCGGCGACGTGCTCGCCTTCCTCGACGACGACGCGGCCGCCGACCCCGGCTGGCTGGAGGCGCTCGCCGCCGGCTTCGCCGACGCGCACGTCCTCGGCGCAGGCGGTGCCGTCGACCCCGTCTGGGCGGCGGGCCGGCCGCCGTGGTTCCCGCCGGAGTTCGACTGGGTCGTCGGCTGCGCGCACAACGGCATGCCCCGGGAGCGCCGGGCGGTGCGCAACGTGATCGGGGCGAACATGGCCTTCCGCGCGGACACGCTGCGCGAGCTCGATGGCTTTCGCGAGGGCATCGGCCGCGTGGGCTCGGTTCCCCTCGGCTGCGAGGAGACCGACCTGTGCATCCGGGTGCACCAGCGCTGGCCGGGCTCCGCGGTCCTCTACGACCCGGCTGCGCGCGTCGCGCACCTCGTGCCCGCGGACCGCGGCTCGCTGAGCTACTTCCTGTCGCGCTGCCGCGCCGAGGGACGCTCGAAGGCGCTGCTCGCGCGCTTCGTCGGCGCATCGGACGGGCTCTCCGACGAGCGCGCCTACACCGCCCGCACCCTGCCCCACGGCGTGGTGCGCGGTCTGCGCGACACGCTGCGCGGCGACCTGGGCGGGCTGCGCCGTGCAGGCGCGATCGTGCTCGGGCTGGCGACCACGACGCTGGGCTACGCCACCGGCCGCCTGGCGCGCGAGGGCCGCGGGTGAGCCCGCTGCGGGTGCTGACGGTCACGCCGCGCTACCTGCCCGAGATCGGCGGTGTCGAGCGGCACGTCCACGAGGTCGCGACCCGCATCGCGGCCGCCGGCTGCGAGATCACGGTCCTGACGACGGACCGCAGCGGCGAGCTCCCGGCGACGGACACCGACGGTGGGGTCATCGTGCGGCGCGTCCCCGCCCGGCCGCGCAACCGCGACTGGCTCTTCGCCCCCGACGTCCGCAAGGTCGTCGCCGCGGGGAGATGGGATGTCGTCCACGTCCAGTCCTACCACACGTTCGTCGCGCCGCTGGCGATGCGCGCGGCCGCGCGGGCCGGCATCCCCTTCGTCGTCACCTTCCATGGCGGCGGCCACTCCTCGACGCTGCGCCACCGGCTGCGCGGCGTCCAGCGGACCGTCCTGCGCCCGCTGCTGGCGCGCGCCGACCGGCTGGTCGCCGTCGCCTCCTTCGAGATCGACGAGTACTCGCGCGAGCTTCGGCTCCCGCGCGAGCGTTTCGTGCTGATCCCCAACGGGGTCGACCTGCCCGAGCCTTCGAGCGACGCCGCCGTGCTCGACACGCTCCCGCGCGGCGCGCCGCTGATCGCCTCCGTCGGGCGCCTCGAGGAGTACAAGGGCCACCAACGCGTGCTCGCGGCGTTCCCGGAGGTGCTGGCCGCCCAGCCGGGCGCGCGCCTGTGGATCGCCGGCTCCGGGCCCTACGAGCCCGAGCTGCACCGCCTCGCCGCAGCGCTCGGCATCTCAGAGCGCGTGGACATCCGCGCGGTCGCCGCCGGCGACCGCGGTGTGATGGCCGCCGCGCTCGGGCGGACCGACCTCGTCGTCCTGCTGAGCGAGTTCGAGACGCACCCGATCGCCGCGCTCGAGGCGCTCTCCGTCGGCCGCCCGCTCGTCGTCGCCGATGGCTCCGGGCTCGGCGAGCTCGCCGCCCGCGGGCTGGCGCGCGCGATCCCGGTCGATGCCCCGTCCCATGTCGCCGCCGAGGCGATCCTGCGCGAGCTGCGCGACCCGCTGCCGCCGGGCGAGCTCGACCTGCCGACCTGGGACGACTGCGCCGCGGGCCTGCTCGAGCTCTACACGTCGGTCGCGGAGCGCCGACGATGAGGATCCTGATGCTCGCGCAGTTCTACGCCCCGATCGTCGGCGGCGAGGAGCGCATGGTCGAGTCGCTCGCCGTCGGGCTGCGTGAGCGCGGCCACGACGTCGCCGTCGCGACGCTGCGCCAGCCCGGGCAGGAGCCGCGTGAGGAGCGCCGCGGCGTGCGGATCCACCGTCTGCCGGGCATGGCCCAGCGGCTCCCGTTCCTGTTCAGCGAGGACGGGCGGCGCTTCGCGCCCCCGGCCCCCGATCCCGAGACCGTCGCCCACCTGCGACGCGTCCTGGACGCCGAGCGGCCGGACGTCGTCCATGGGCACAACTGGCTCGCGCACGCCTACCTGCCGCTGCGCCGCGGGCGCCCCGCGGCATTCGTCGAATCGCTCCACGACTACAGCCTCGTCTGCGCCAACAAGCGCCTCGTGCGCGGCGACGAGCCGTGCTCGGGCCCCGGCCCGGCGAAGTGCGTGGCGTGCGCGGCGCGCCAGTACGGCCTGCTCACCGGCCCGCCCGTCGCCCTGCTGACGCGCGCCGGCTGCCACGCACAGCGCCGCGCCGTCGACCGCTTCCTGCCCGTCAGCGAGGAGGTCGCCGCGCGCTGCGGCCTCGCGGACATGGGCGTGCCGTTCGAGGTCGTCCCGAACTTCCTGCTCGACGGGCCCGAGTCCGCCGCGCACGAGGACCCGTCGCTGGGCGGCCTCCCGGATGGGGAGTTCCTGCTCTACGTCGGTGACCTGACGGGGGACAAGGGTGTCGGGGTGCTGCTGGAGGCGCACGCCGCGATGCGCGAGCGCCCCCCGCTCGTGCTGATCGGCCGCACCGTCGACCCGGCGCTGTCGGGCGCGCGCACGGACGTGACGGTGCTCGGCCCGATCCCGCACGCGGCCGTGCTGGCCGCCTGGCAGCGCTGTACCGTCGCGGTCGTGCCGTCGATCACGCCCGAGACCTTCGGGTTGGTGGCGCTCGAGGCGATGGCCGCCGGGCGCCCCGTCGTGGCCGCTCG
>JADGPM010000335.1 GCA_017882425.1 Solirubrobacteraceae bacterium | reverse complement strand
TCCTCCTCGGGGTCCTCCTGTTCGTCGTCCTGGTGAGCATCGGCGGCTACCTCTACAACCGCAACGGGCCGGGCGACCACGTTCGAGATCCGAACATCAAGGCGCGCCGCAACAACTGGGTGCCGTAACGCAGGCGCCCGGTCGAGGGGCGCGACACACAGACGGGTCGATCGCCAGACCGTCGTCGTCATTCGCCGCTAGGGTGGCTCGCTCGTCGAGTGGATCGGAGTCGGTTCGGGATGAGAGAGGGAGAGCGGTGACCGATGTGACCGCCCGGCGCACCGGCGCGACGGGGATCGTGCTGCTCACGCTGGCGGCGGGGCAGTTCGTCATGGCGCTGGACACGACCGTGATGAACACGGCGATCGCGACGGTCGCCCAGGATCTCGGGACGACGATCACCGGGATTCAGACGGCGATCACGCTGTACACGCTGGTGATGGCCTCGCTCATGATCACCGGCGGGAAGATCGGGGAGATCATCGGGCGCAAGCGCGCGTTCACGATCGGGGCCGTCATCTACGCGTGCGGGTCGATGACGACGGCGCTGTCTCAGAGCCTGACGATGCTGATCATCGGCTGGTCGTTTCTGGAGGGTCTGGGAGCGGTGCTGATCATGCCGGCGATCGTGGCGCTCGTCGCGTCGAACTTCGGCAAGCCCGAGCGCCCCCGCGCCTACGGCCTCGTCGCGGCGGCCGGGGCGATCGCGGCCGCGCTCGGGCCGCTGATCGGCGGCGCGTTCACCACGTACGCCTCGTGGCGGTGGGTGTTCGCCGGTGAGGTTCTCATCGTGGTCGTGATCCTCCTCCTGGCGCGGCGCGTGAACGACACGCCACCCGAGGAGGGCGTGCGGCTGGACCTGGTCGGCACGGCGCTGTCCGCGTTCGGTCTCGGCGTGATCGTGCTCGGCATCCTGAAGTCGGGGACGTGGGGGTTCGTGCAGCCCAAGCCCGATGCGCCGCAGTGGCTCGGGCTCTCCCCGGTGGTCTGGATGATCCTCGCGGGCGGCGTGGTGCTGGGGCTCTTCCTGAAGTGGGAGAGCCGGCGCATCGATCGCGGCGAGGGCGCGCTGATCGACCCGGGGCTGCTGCGCAACATCCAGTTGCGCAGCGGGGTGATGTCGTTCCTGTTCATGTTCCTGGTCCAGGCCGGGCTCTTCTTCGTCGTCCCGCTGTTCCTCTCGGTGGCGCTCGGGCTGTCCGCGGTCGAGACGGGCGTGCGGCTGCTCCCGCTGTCGCTGACGCTGCTGGCGTTCGCGATCGGCGTCCCCAAGCTGCGCCCGGAGGCCTCGCCGCGGCGGGTCGTCAACTTCGGCTTCATGTCCCTGTTCGCCGGCTTGGTGCTCCTGGTCGGCCTGCTGGACATCGGCGCGGGCCCGGAGATCATCACCTGGCCACTGCTGCTCGCAGGCAGCGGCCTGGGCGCGATGGCCTCCCAGCTCGGCGCCGTGACCGTGTCCGCGGTCCCCGACGAGCAGAGTGGCGAGGTCGGCGGCGTGCAGAACACCGGCACCCAGCTCGGCGCGTCGATCGGCACCGCCCTGGCCGGCGCGGTGCTCATCTCCGCGCTGACCGCGTCGTTCTTCGCCGGCATCCAGAACAACCCCGCCGTTCCCGCCGACCTCGCCACCAAGGCCCAGAGCAACCTGGCGAGCGGTGTTCCGTTCCTGTCCGACAAGGACCTGAAGGCGGCGCTCGATGCGGCCAACGTGCCGACCGCGACCGCCGACGCCGTGGTCGAGACCAACGCGCAGGCCCGCATCGACGGACTGCGCTCGGCCGTCGCGATCCTCGCGCTCATCACCCTTCTGGCCCTGCTCTTCACCCGCGGGATCCCGATCGTCCAGCCCGGCTCCGTCCCGAAGCCCAACCCGCCGCCGGCATAGACATCTTCGACACGGGCTGAGGAGGCCCCACCCGGGGGCTTCAGCTCACGGCATGGGCGAACGTGATCACGTTCCCGAACGGATCCGTGATCGTGCCCAGATCGAACCTGCCGGTGGTCGCGTGCTGGACCTCCAGAGCGAGCCCGCGAGCGCCGACCTCCCGGGCCACGGCGTCGACGTCGTCGTCTACGGCGATGACCACGGTGGCGGGCGCCCGGGTCCGCCGCCGGTACACCTGGAGTCCCGCGGTGTCGGTCAGCTGCCATTCGGCGAGGTTCTCCATCGGCCGGCGGTCCGGGCCCCGGCCGAGGAGTCGCTCGTACCACGCGACGCCCAGATCGAAGTCGACGACATCCACGTGCGCGAGCACGTTCTGGATCTGCATGGAGGCGTGGTGCCCAACGCCGCACGGCTTCAACCGCGCCGCATGGGCGCGCGAGTCCGGGATCGGGCGCATACTCTGTCGCGGTCGCACCATCGTCTCGAGCACAAGCACAGGGAGCAGGGCACGTGAGAACCCCCCATGTCGTCATCGCCGTCACCGCGCTCGCCCTGGCCGCCGCCGCGCCGAGCGCCTCGGCTGCGACCGTTCCCGCGACGCCGATCGAGGCGACCGGCCCCGCTCCGACCGTCCCGCAGTACGTCGGCGCGCCGTGGAAGGCCAGGCCCGTCGCGGGCGTCACGCCTGCCTGGCAGCACCCGCTGATGGCGACCAACCCGAAGAACGGCGTGCACAACGACGCCTGGCAGAGCGACGACTACACCGAGCTGTCCGGCCCGCTGGGCCTCCGCCCGCACGTGTTCTCGACCGGCTTCGGCCGCACGTGCATCACGCTCACGTTCGATCGCAAGGGCCGCCTGATCGGCTCGTGCACGAACCTCGGCGACGGCCCCGCGCTCTACATGCTCGACCCCGTCACGCTCGACACGCTCGCCTTCCTGCAACTGCCGTTCGTCCCGCCGCCGGCCGGGACGAACCCCGCGCTCAACACGACCGGCGGCGCGTACTTCTACCTCGACAACCGTGACCGCGTGGTCGTCGCCTCGAGCGACCGCCGGATCCTCGTGATCGGCGAGGACGACCGTGGGGCCTCGCCCGCGTTCAAGCAGATCGCCTCGTACGACCCGACGCCATGCCTGCAGCCCGACGAGCGGATGCCGTCGACGCTGCCGGACACGCAGGGCCGCTACTGGTTCGTCGGTCGCACGAACGGGACCGTCGGCGTGCTGGACCCGAAGACGGGGAAGTGCGGCTCGATCCTGCTGAACGAGGAGATCGAGAACTCGTTCGCCGTCGCCTCGGACGGGATCTACGTCGTCTCCGACAAGGCGCAGTACAAGTTCACCGCCGGCGCGGACCTCAAGCCGAAGGTCCTGTGGAAGGCGACGTATCGCAACAGCGGCGTCCAGAAGCCCGGCCAGATCAACGCGGGCTCGGGGACGACGCCGACGCTGCTGTGGCCGACGAGCGGCAGGCGCGGGAAGAGCACCGCGCCCGCGTATGTCGCGATCACCGACAACGCCGACCCCATGGACGTCGTCGTCTACCGTGCCGGCGCCCTGGCCAGGGGCCAGAAGCGGCTCGTCTGCACCGTCCCGGTCTTCGCCAGGGGCGCGAGCGACACCGAGAACTCGCTGATCGCGATGGGCCGCTCGCTGATCGTCGAGAACAACTACGGCTACGACCTCGTCAAGTGGAACGACGTGATCGGCGGCGGCCTGCAGATCGGCGGGGACCTCAACCAGGTCAGCTCGCCCGGGATGACGCGCATCGACATCAGGCCCGGGGGAGCCGGGTGCCGCGTCGTCTGGCGCAACACGACGGTCCGCGCGCCCTCGGTCGTCTCCAAGGGCGACGCGGCCAACGGGCTGATCTACACGTTCGAGAACGTCAAGGACCCGAGCGGCGCGGACCCGTGGTACTGGACGGCGGTCGACGAGCGCACGGGCAAGGTCGCCTGGAAGCAACAGGCCGGCCACGGCGGGCTCTACAACAACCACTACGCCGGCATCGCGATCGGCAGCAACCCGAGGACGAAGAAGACGACGCTCTACCTCGGCGGCGTCGGCGGCGTGATGGCGCTGCGCGACGGGTAGCGCGGGGCGCGAGC
>JADGPM010000334.1 GCA_017882425.1 Solirubrobacteraceae bacterium | reverse complement strand
GCGGGGAGGCCCTGCAGGCACGGCTCGTCGCGCTCCTCGCCGAGGAGGCCGCGGGGGCGGGCGCGGGCACGATCGACCTGCGCGCCAGGCCGACCGTGATCATGGTCGCCGGCGTCAACGGCACCGGCAAGACGACGACGATCGGCAAGCTCGCCTGGCACCTGCGCCGCGAACAGGGCCTGACCGTCGTGCTCGGCGCCGCCGACACGTTCCGCGCCGCCGCGGTCGAGCAGCTCGCCGAGTGGGCCCGGCGCGCGGAGTGCGAGATCGTCACGGGCGAGGCGGGGGCGGACCCGGGCTCGGTCGCATTCGAGGCGGTCAGCCGGGGCCGCGAGCAGGGCGCCGACGTCGTGATCGTCGACACCGCAGGGCGTCTGCATACGCAGGACGACCTGATGGCGGAGCTGACGAAGGTCCGGCGCGTCGTCGCCAAGCAGCTCGAGGGCGCGCCGCACGAGACGCTGCTGACGGTCGACGCGACGACCGGTCAGAACGGCCTGCGCCAGGCCAAGCTCTTCTCCGAGGCGGTCCCGATCGACGGGATCGTCCTCACGAAGCTCGACGGGACGGCGAAGGGCGGCATCGCGCTGGCGATCGCACGCGAGCTCGGCATCCCGGTGAAGCTCATCGGCATCGGCGAGCAGCTCGAGGATCTGCGGCCGTTCGACGCGCAGGAGTTCGCCGCCGCGCTGCTCGCGCCATGACCGCCTGCCCCGTCGCGAACGCGCGGTAGGCTCAGTCACTGATGGATCCGTGGGTCATCTGGCTGCTCGCAGCCGTCGTCTTCGCGATCGGAGAGATCGCGACGACCAGCTTCTTCCTCGCCCCGTTCTCGATCGGCGCGTTCTCCGCGGCGGCGGTCTCCGGGATCGGCGGCGGTGCGACGGCCGCCTGGGTCGTCTTCGCGGTCGTCACGGGCGTGGTCTTCATGGGCGTGCGCCCCGTCGCGCGCCGCCATCTGCGCCAGCCGCCGCATACCCGCACGGGCACCGCGGCACTGATCGGGCGCCCTGCGATCGTCGCCGAACGGATCGTCAACGACGAGGGCACCGGCACCATCAAGCTCGACGGAGAGGTCTGGACCGCACGGGCCTACGACGAGGACCGGACCTTCGACGCGGGCGCGAAGGTCGAGGTCGTGGAGATCCGCGGAGCCACCGCGCTCGTCGACGGCCGCTATGAATCCTGAAGGAGCCTGAACGCCATGGTCGCACCCATCATCGCCGCCGTCCTCGTCCTGTTCGCGCTGTTCGTCGCGTTCAAGACCGTGCGGATCATCCCGCAGGCCCGCGCGGGCGTCGTCGAGCGCCTCGGGCGCTACCAGCGCACGCTCGGGCCGGGCATGGCGATCGTCGTCCCGTTCGTGGACAAGGTGCGCCCGCTGATCGACCTGCGCGAGCAGGTTGTCACGTTCCCGCCCCAGCCGGTGATCACGCAGGACAACGTCTCCGTGCAGATCGACACCGTCCTGTACTTCACGATCACCGACCCGCGTGCCGCGTCCTACGAGATCGCGAGCCCGCTGCAGGCGATCGAGCAGCTGACCGTGACCACGCTGCGCAACATCGTCGGCGCGCTGACGCTCGAGGAGGCGCTGACCAGCCGCGAGCGCGTGAACACGGAGCTGCGCGTCGTGCTCGACGAGCGCACGGGCAAGTGGGGGATCCGCGTGAACGGCGTCGAGCTCAAGTCGATCGATCCGCCCGGCTCGATCCAGGAGGCGATGGAGAAGCAGATGCGCGCCGAGCGCGACCGACGCGCCGCGATCCTCACCGCCGAGGGCGTCAAGCAGTCGGCGATCCTCACCGCCGAGGGCGAGAAGCAGTCGGCCGTGCTGCGCGCCGAAGGCGCCAAGACGTCGGCGATCCTGCGCTCCGAGGGTGATGCGAAGGCGATCGACACCGTCTTCCGGGCGATCCACGAGGGCGAGCCGGACTCCGCACTGCTCAGCTACCAGTATCTGCAGATGCTGCCCCAGCTCGCGCAGGGCAGCGCCAACAAGATCTTCGTCATCCCGAGCGAGCTGACCACCGCCCTGGGCAACCTCGGCGGCGTCGTGGGGAACCTCGCGAAGTCCGCGGCACCTGCGCCGGCTGCCGAGCCCGCCGCGGCGGAGAAGCCGCAGGCCGGCCTGCCGGCGCCGCCGGACGAGCCCGCCGCGTAGCGGGCGCGCGGACGCCTGTCAGACTGAGGACGTGTTCGACGCCCTCTCAGAGAAGCTCCAGGCGACGCTCTCCGACCTGCGCTCCCACGGGACGCTGACCGAGGAGGACATCGACCGCGCGATGCGCGAGATCCGCCTCGCGCTGCTCGAGGCGGACGTCAACTTCAAGGTCGTGCGCTCGTTCACCAGGACGGTGAAGGAGCGCTGCATGGGCGCCGACATCGTCGGTGGCCTGAACCCCGGTCAGCAGGTCGTGAAGATCGTCGACGAGGAGCTCGCCGGCCTCATGGGCGGCGCGTCGGTCGGCGTCTCGTTCGCGCCGCGCCCGCCGACGGTGATCCTGCTCGCGGGCCTGCAGGGCTCGGGCAAGACGACGGCCGCGGCGAAGCTCGCGCGCCACCTCAAGGAGGAACACGGCTCGTCGGTGCTGATGGCCGCCTGCGACGTGTACCGGCCGGCGGCGATCGAGCAGCTCGTCACGCTCGGCGGGCGGATCGGCGTCGACGTCTTCGAGCGCGGAACGGACGCCGACCCCGTGGCGATCGCCTCCGGCGCCCTCGACGAGGCCAAGCGCCTGGGCCGCGACGTGCTGATCGTCGACACCGCCGGACGCCTGCACGTCGACAGCGACCTGATGGACGAGCTGGTGCGGATCCGCAAGGCGACAAAGCCGACGCAGGTCTTCCTCGTCGTCGACGCGATGACCGGCCAGGATGCGGTGAACGTCGCGCAGGAGTTCGCCGAGGCGGTTGCGTTCGACGGGGTGATCATGACCAAGCTCGACGGCGACGCGCGCGGCGGCGCGGCGCTCTCGGTCAAGGCGGTCACCGGCAAGCCGATCATCTTCGCCAGCACCGGCGAGCACCTGGAGCAGTTCGAGCGCTTCCACCCGGACCGCATGGCGCAGCGGATCCTCGGCATGGGCGACGTGCTCAGCCTGATCGAGAAGACCCAGTCGCAGTTCGACGAGGACGAGGCCAAGGAGCTCGAGCGCAAGCTGCGCCGCAACGAGTTCACCCTCGAGGACTTCCTCTCCCAGCTCAAGCAGGTTCGCGGCATGGGGCCGCTCAGCTCGCTGCTGGGCATGATGCCCGGCTTCGCGGGCCAGCAGATGAAGGGCCTGAAGGTCGACGAGCGCGAGCTCGACCGCGTCGAGGCGATCATCCTGTCGATGACCGTCGAGGAGCGCCGCCGGCCGGAGCTCATCAAGGGCTCGCGGCGCCTGCGGATCGCGCGCGGGTCCGGGACGAGCGTGCAGCAGGTCAACCAGCTCGTCAAGCAGTTCGATCAGATGCGCAAGCTCATGCGCCAGATCGGCCGCGGCAAGATGCCGGACATCGGCGCGCTGATGCGCCAGGCGCGCTGAGCCACGGCCGCAGGCAGCCGCGCGGTCCGGGTTCGGCTACCCTCTGTCGTCGACTTTCCGAGCAATTCGAGAGGAACCCGTGGCAGTACGACTGAGGCTCACCCGTGTGGGCGGCAAGAAGAACCCGATCTGGCGCGTCGTCGTCGCCGATCAGCGCTCGCCGCGCGACGGCCGTTTCATCGACGTCATCGGGACCTACAACGCGCAGACCAGCCCGTCGACGGTGACGCTCGACGAGGACAAGGTGCGCGACTGGATCGCCAAGGGCGCGCAGCCGACCGATCAGGTCCGCAAGCTCATGAAGATCCAGGGCATCGCGCTGTAGTACCCGCTGCGATGCGCGAGCTGCTCGAGTATCTGGCCCAGCAGCTCGTCGACCGTCCGGACGAGGTCGCTGTCGAGGAGTTCACCGAGGACGACGGCACCGTCGTCCTCGAGCTGTCCGTCGCCGACGACGACTACGGCAAGGTGATCGGCCGCGGTGGTCGCACCGCGAAGGCGATGCGCGCGGTCGTCAAGGCGGCGGCGGTCAAGGAGAACCGCCGCGTTCTCGTCGACATCGTCGACTGACGTGAGCCGCCCTCGCGCGGACCGGCTTCCCTCCGGCGCTGTCGGGCGCCCTCACGGCCTCGACGGGAGCTTCTACGTGACGATGCCGCGCCCCGCGCTGCTGACGCGCGGCGCGAGCGTGCGGGTGGCGGGTGAGGAGACGCGCATCGTGCGCCGCGCCGGGACCGACGCGAAGCCGATCGTGCGCCTCGAGGGTGTCGACACCCGCGAGGCCGCCGAGGCCCTGCGCGGCGCCCAGCTGATGAGCCTGCGCGGGGAGGCACCGGCGCTGCCGGAGGGCGAGTGGTGGGCCGAGGACCTCGAGGGCTGCCTGGTCGTCGACGGCGAGCGCGAGGTCGGCCGCGTTCGCCGCATGCGCGGCCTGCCCTCGTGCGAGGTGCTCGAGGTCGAGCGCCCCGAGGGCGGCGAGCTGCTGGTGCCGCTCGTGCGCGACGCGGTGCGCTCGGTGGACATCGAGGCGGGCCGGATCGACGTGCGGCTCGCGTTCCTCGGCGAGAATGGGTAGGCGGGGGCCATGCAGATCGACGTCGTCACGCTCTTTCCCGAATGGTTCGACTGGTTTCGCAGCCAGCGCCACATCGCGAACGCCGCGGCGCAGGGGCACGAGTTGCGCACGCTCAACCCACGCGAGAACACCCCGCTCAGCGGGGGGCAGGTCGACGACACGCCGTTCGGTGGCGGCGCCGGGATGGTGCTGCGCGTCGACGTGATGGATCACGCGCTGCGCAGCTTCTACGGGGTCGACCCCGTCGATCTGCGCCGCGAGCGCCGCGTGATCGCCCTGACGCCGGGCGGGCGCCTGCTCGACGAGGGGCTCGTGAACGAGCTCGCGGCCGAGCCGGCGGTGACGATCCTCTGCGGGCGCTACGAGGGCTTCGACGAGCGGATCGTCCAGCACTTCTGCAGCGACGCCGTGTCGATCGGCCGCTACGTGCTCGCCGGGGGGGAGCTCGCGGCGATGGTGCTGTGCGACACGGTGCTGCGCAAGCAGCCGGGGGCGCTCGGCCACGCCGATTCGGCGGCGGAGGAGTCCTTCAGCGACGCGCTCGGCGGCGATCCCGAGTACCCGCACTACACGCGGCCGTCGGAGTACCGCGGCTGGAAGGTGCCCGACGTGCTGCTGTCCGGTCATCACGAGGAGATCCGGCGCTGGCGCCGGGCGCGCAGCCGCGAGCGCGGCGCTGCATCCGAAGGCTCTTCGCTATCCTGATCCGTCCTCGCGGAGCGGCCTCCCCGGCCGGTGCCATCAGCGGCGCCGGCTCGCGAACCCAGGACCGGATCCCGCGACCTCTTCTTGCTATGAGCACCGTCATCGAAAGCCTCGAGCGCGCGCAGTTGCGCCGCGTCCCCAGCTTCCAGCCCGGCGACCGCGTCAAGGTCCACTTCCAGGTGGTCGAGGGCACCCGCCGCCGCACCCAGGTCTTCGAGGGCGTCGTGATCAAGCGCCAGGGCCACGGCGCACGCGAGACGTTCACCGTCCGCAAGCAGTCCTTCGGCGTCGGCGTCGAGCGCACGTTCCCCGTGCACTCCCCGAAGATCGAGCGCATCGAGGTCGCCGCCCGCGGTGACGTGCGGCGCGCAAAGCTCTACTACCTGCGCGACCGCGTCGGCAAGCGCGCCCGCGTCCGCGAGCGTCGCTACGTCGGCCCGGAGGAGGTCGTCACGCCGGGCCTGCTGCACGAGGCGGCGGAGGCGGACGCCGAGGCCACGGAGGCCGCGGCCCAGGACGGCGGCGAGGGCGCCGAGGTCACGGAGGCCGTGGAGACCGACGCCGCGAACGAGCCCCAGGCCATCGCTGAGGCCACGGAGGCCGGCGCCGGCGACGAGGCCCCTGTCGAGACACCCGCGCAAGACGACGCCACCGAGCAGCCCGCCGACGACCAGGCGTGAGCGAGCGCGGCACGTCCCGGAGCGCGTCGGCCGGGAGCTCGCTGCTCGAGCTCGTACTGATCGTCGCCGTCGCACTGGGTCTCGCGCTCGGCATCCAGGCGTTCATCGTCAAGCCCTACCGGATCCCGAGCGAGTCGATGGTGCCGACCCTCGAGGTCGGCCAGCGCGTCCTCGTCAACCGGCTGGGCACGCATTTCGGCGACCCGAAGGTCGGCGACATCCTCGTGTTCCACCCGCCGTCGGGCGCTGAGGCCTCGCCGCCCTCGCAGTGCGGTGACCATCCGCCCAACGGCGCCGCCTGCGACCAGCCGACGAGTACGGAGGCGAGCGTGAACTTCATCAAGCGCGTCGTCGGCGTCCCGGGTGACCGGATCTCGATCCGCAGCGGTCGCGTGATCCGCAACGGCAAGCCGACGAAGGAACCGTTCATCAGCAGCACATGCGCGGACAACACCGGCGCCGGCTGCACCTTCCCGAAGACGATCACGATTCCGCCCGGCCACTACTTCATGATGGGCGACAACCGTGGTGAATCCGACGACAGCCGCTTCTGGGGCCCCGTTCCCAAGTCCTGGATCATCGGCAACGCCTTCGCCACCTACTGGCCCCCCAACCGCATCGGGATCTTCTAGCCCGAACCCTGAGGTGCCGAGCACGGCCCGGACACGCCGGCGCGCCGGCCGCCGTCCGTCCACGGGCCGCCGGCTGATCGCGTTCGACCGCGACCTCGGCGTGCGCTGGGTCGCCGGTGCCGACGAGGCCGGGCGTGGGTGTCTGGCAGGCCCGCTCGTCGCAGCCGCCGTTCTGCTGGACCTCGAGCAGATCAGCGTGCGCGAAGTCCGCGCGCTGAGCGCCCTGAACGACTCCAAGCAGCACGATCACGAGGCGCGCGAAGCGCTGTTCCCGGTCGTGATGCGCACCGCCGCCCGGGTCGCGGTCGTCTCGCGCTGCGTGCGCGGGATCGACGACCGCGGGCTGCACAAGACGAACCTCGCCGCTCTGCGCGATGCGCTCGCACGCGTCGCGCGCCCCGGGTGCATCTGCCTCGTCGACGGCTTCGCGGTTGCCGACATCGGCCACCCGCAGCGCGCGATCGTCGACGGCGACGCGACGAGCGCGTCGATCGCGGCGGCGTCGATCATCGCGAAGGTCACGCGTGACCGCTTCATGCAGCGCGCCGGCGACCTGCATCCGGGCTGGGAGTTCGGTGCCCACATGGGGTACTCCACACCAGTCCACCGCGAGGCGATCATGCGGCTCGGCGTCTCGCCGCTGCATCGCATGTCGTTCCAGTCGACGGCGTACCAGCAGCTGGCGCTCTGAGCGCCGCCAGCGCGGCACTAGAACGCCGCCTCGAGATGATCGAGCCGCACAAGACGGTGGCGATCGTCGACGATGACCCCGATCGCGTCGAACCGAACGTCCGCGCTGAACGGGCGGTCGGCGACGTCGTGCAGGAAGGCCCGGCCCATGCGCCGCACCTGCCGCCGCTTGCGCTCGTCCAAGGCCTGCCACGGCGTGGGCCCCGCCGCTGAGGCGCGCCGCGTCTTGACCTCGACGAAGACGAGCGTGCGCCCGTCGATGACCACGAGGTCGAGCTCCCCGTAGCGCGTGCGGTGGTTGCGGGCCACGAGCCGGCAGCCCAGGCGCTCCAGGTGCTCGAGCGCGAGGCGCTCGCCGATGGAGCCGAGGATCTGTCGCGGATCGGGGGACACCGGAGCGACGCTAGGCGTTGTGGTGTGGCGGCGCAGCTGCCTGTTCGCGGCGCTTCTGCAACGCCGGTGAGGACCCTTCGCGGAGCCTGTGGTCGTGCGTCACGGACGTCGCACAACGCGCGCTGCTGCGTGACAAACCCGGGCCCCACGGGTGGCAGATCCGCACGTAGCGTCGCCGTCGTGCTCGCCCGTGTCATGACATTCGCGATCGACGGCCTCGAGCCGCGCCCGGTCGTCGTGGAAGCCGACCTGCGCTCCGGGCTGCCGGCATTCACCGTTGTCGGCCTCGCCGATCGGGCGGTCTCCGAGGCACGCGAGCGCGTGCGCGCGGCGATCCTCAACAGCGGGTTCGAGTTCCCGCTGCGCCGGCTGACCGTCAACCTCGCGCCCGCGCATCTGCGCAAGGCCGGACCGGGGTTCGACCTGGCGATCGCCTGCGCGATCCTCGCGGCGAGCGGGCAGCTCTCCGCGGAGGCCCTCGTGCGCGTTGCGGTGTTCGGCGAGCTCTCGCTCAGCGGGACGGTGCGGCCCTGCCGCGGCGCGCTGGCGGTGGCCGAGGGCGCGCGACGCGCGAGCATCACCGGCCTGATCGTTCCTCGCGAGCGCGCCCGCGAGGCCCGCCTCGTCGATGGTGTCGAGGTCCTCGGCGTCGGGTGCCTGGCGGAGCTCCCGGCAGCGCTGCGCGGCGAGACGCTGCCCGAGGCCGACGAGGCCGGCGAGGACGACGACGCGCAGCGTGAGGGCGCGGTGCCGGGCCCCGACCTCGCCGACGTGCGCGGTCACGCGGGCGCGATCGCGGCACTCACTGTGGCCGCCGCCGGCGGCCACAATCTGCTGCTGACGGGGCCGCCGGGAACCGGGAAGACGATGCTCGCTCGCCGTCTGCCCTCGATCCTGCCGCCGCTCGGGCGCGCGGAGGCGCTCGAGGTCACGCGGATCCACAGCGTCGCCGGTCTGCACGACGGGAGCGGCCTCGTGCGAGCGCGGCCGTTCCGGGCTCCGCACCACACGATCTCGCCCTCCGGGCTCGTCGGCGGCGGGACCGTCCCGACACCCGGTGAGGCGACGCTCGCCCACCGGGGGGTCCTCTTCCTCGACGAGCTCTCCGAGTTCGGGCGCGGATCGCTCGAGGCGCTGCGCCAGCCGCTCGAGGACGGTCATGTCGCGATCGTCCGCGGTCAGCGGATCGACCGCTTCCCGACGCGCTTCGCGCTCGTCGCCGCGACGAACCCGTGCCCATGCGGGCGCGGGGGGCAGGCCTGCCGCTGTGCCGAGCCCGACCTCGCGCGCCACCGCCGGCGCCTCTCCGGCCCCCTCCTGGACCGGATCGACCTGGCGGTCCCCGTCGAGCGCCCGACCGGCGAGGACCTGCTCGCGCCGCCCGTGGCGAGCTCCGCGCAGGTCCGCGAGCGGGTGATCGGCGCCCGCGAGCTCCAGGCCGAACGCGCCGGTCGCGCCTGCGGTCCCGCGAACGCGGAGCTCCCCTCCCGCGATCTGCAGCGGGCCGTCGCCATCACCGCCGCCGCGAGCCGGTCCCTGTCGCGGACCTACGATCGCGGCGGCCTGAGCGCTCGCGGGCGCGACCGCGCGCTGCGCGTCGCGCGCACGATCGCCGACCTCGACGGCTCCGGCGAGGTCCAGGAGCGGCACGTGGCTGAGGCGCTCGGATACCGACACGACGGCGAAGCCGTCGCCCGGACGCGATGACGGGTGCGTGTGATGTCTGCGCGCGACGCGCATGGCTGCTCGGTCATCTGGCGGGCCGGCTGGAGATCCGCCGCGGCGACCGCGGGGCGATCCGCGAGGTGCTCGCGCTCGGCGACGAGCAGCTCATCGATGCGCTGGGCGGGCGTGATCGCGCGCGGCTCACGACGGAGTGGGAGGCAGCGGACCCGGATCGTCTGCGGACGGCCTGGAGCGCGATCGCCTGCACGGCGATCTGCGCGCACGACGCGCGCTATCCCGCAGGCCTGCGCGACCTGACCGATCCACCGGCCGTGCTGTTCGTGCTCGGTGAGCCGCCCCGTGTCGACGCGCTGCTCGGTTCCGGCGCCCCGGGCGATCCACGCCATCAGGTCGCCGTCGTCGGTGCCCGGCGTGCCTCGCCGGACGGGCAGGCGACCGCCAGGGCTCTGGGCCGGGGCCTGTCGGCCTCCGGCGTGACCGTCGTCAGCGGCATGGCGCTCGGCATCGACAGCGCCGCGCATGAGGGCGCGCTCGAGAGCGCCGCACGGACGGTCGCGGTGCTCGCGTGTGGCCCGGAGTACGCCTATCCGCCGCGCCGCCGGCAGCTGCACCGCCGGCTGGTGGAGCAGGCGCTCGTCGTCTCCGAGCTGCCGCCGGGCACCACGCCGTATCGCTGGGCGTTCCCCGCGCGCAACCGCATCATCGCCGCGCTCGCGGAGATGACGGTGATCGTGGAGGCGGCCGAGCGGTCCGGTTCGCTGATCACCGCGGAGATCGCGATGGACCTGGGACGCGAGGTCGGAGCGTCGCCGGGCGCGCCCGCGGCCTGGCACAGCGCCGGGACGAACGCGTTGCTGCGCGACGGCGCGCGCATCGTGCGCCACGCACTCGACGTCATCGACGACGTCGTCGGCGTGCTGCCGCAGGGTGTGCCGCCCGCACGCCGCGTGCTGCCGCCGCCTGCCGACCTTGCGCCCGAGTTGCGTGAGCTGCTGGCGGCGATCGATCGTGGCGCCGACACGGTCGTGGGCAATGCCTCCTCGCCCGCGCAGGCCGGGGCTGTGCTCGGGCGCCTCACCGAGCTCGAACTGCTGGGCCTGGTCGAACGTCGCCCCGGCGGACGCTATGTGCGGGTGGCGCTGTGAGGGGCTCTCGCGGCGCGCCGCCTATCCTGCCCGCCCGTGGCCGCGCATCGAGACATCCCGGTCTGCCTGACCATCGCGGGCTCGGACTCCGGTGGTGGCGCGGGGATCCAGGCCGACCTCAAGGCCTTCGCGACCGCGGGGGTCCACGGCACGACCGCGATCACGGCGATCACCGCCCAGAACACGGTCGCGGTCACCGCTGTGGAGGCGGTGTCGCCGGAGATGATCCTGGCGCAGGTCGCGGCGGTGGTCGAGGACCTCGGGGTCGACGCGGTGAAGCTCGGGATGCTCGGGAGCGTCGCGAGCACCCACGCGGTGGTGCAGGCGCTGGACCTGCTCGCGCCGGGGACGCCGATCGTCGTCGACCCGGTGATGGTGGCGGAGTCAGGCGCGCGGCTGCTCGGGCCGGGTGCCGAGGACGCGATGCGCGAGCTGATCCTGCCGCGGGCCACGGTCGCGACGCCGAACGTCCCGGAGGCGCGCGCGCTCGCCGGCGACGCCTCGCTCGAGGGCGTGGCGCTGGCGCGCGCGGTGCTGGCGCTCGGCCCGCAGGCGGTCGTTGTCACGGGGGGGCACCGCGACGTGGCGACCGACATCTACGTCGACGCGAGCCAGGTCGTCGAGATCCCCGGGGTGCGCCACTCCGACGGCGCCGCACACGGCTCGGGCTGCACCCACGCTGCGACGCTCGCCGCGCACCTGGCGCTCGGGGCGACGCCGCTGGAGGCGGCGCGCAGGGCGAAGATCGTCGCGGCGGGGGCGGTGCGCGACGGCCTGGCGGAGCTCGGCTCGGGCCCGGGGCCGGTCGACGTGCTCGGACTGCGGGCGCGGACGGCACGCGAGCGGCCCGCAGGGGGCGGCTGAGAGGGTCGCTCGAGATGTGTCGCGGGGGCGCGGCGCGGCATCCGCGCATCCACGAACCGCGTCTCGCTGAAAGCCCCTCTCGGAGCCCCGCGGAGCGTGAAGGCGCCGCGCCTGCGGCCATTCACGCGCCCCTGCCATACTTCTCGCAGGATGAGGCTGCTGCGCATGAAGCCCGGGCACGGCGAGATCCTGCTCGCGGAGGGGGACATCGACGTGCGCGCCGACGAGGAGGCGCTGGTCGAGGAGTTCCGCCGCCAGCTCGAGCTCGGCATGTGGGCAGCGGTCCCGGTGTCCGCGCCCGGCGGCCGCCGCGAGGCGCGGATGGTCCGCGACTTCGCCGACGTCCCGCGCGATGCCGACCGGGTGATCTTCTTCCCGCGTGCCGCGGGAGGGTGCTGAGCGGGGCGACCCCGATGGCGCTCGCCCTCGTCGCCACCTCGATCGTCATCCTCGCGCTGCTCTGGGAGGTCTCCTGGCCGACCGTGTCCGAGCACCTCGAGCGCCGCCGCGCCGGCCGCGCGCGCGTCCCGAGCCTCGACATCGACCCGGGGCGCGAGCGCCGCGCCGAGCAGCGTGCGCGCCAGCTCCTGCGCTCCTGCGTGAACGACGAGGAATGGGAGATGTATCGCGACCTCGGCTTCATCCGGGTCTGGGGCGCGCTCGCCGACGGTCTCGAGCGCGACCGTGGCGGCACGATGGCGACCGAGCTCGGCGCGCCGTACGCCTACCTGCTCTACCCGCACAAGCCGGTCGTCGCCTACCTTCCGCAGACACGTGAGCTGCTCAACGAGTACTGCGTGGACTTCCCCGACGAGACACGGCCCTACGGGAGCGCACGGCTGCCCGACTCCGACGACGTCCTGGCCAAGTGGATGGCGCTGACCGGCGACGAGCGGCGGCTGATCGAGACGGCCAACATGCACCTCCCGGGACGCCAGGTCGACCCCAAGCGCGTGCGCCGCGACCTCTGGCGCCTGCAGGAGTGGGAGCGCCAGCGGCTGCGCCGCCGCGCGCGTGCCGACGCCGATCCGGCGGGCAGGGACTCAGAGCCCGTCTCAGAGTGACCGTGCCGCCGCCCGCGCTCTGACGGCGCTTTCGGCGCCCCGCGGCTAGTGTCTTGGCCCCGTGACCGAGACCCTGTCCCATCTCAAGCACAAGAGCGCAGCGCTCACCGACGGCCCGGAGCGCGCGGCGGCGCGCGCCTACCTGAAGGGCATCGGATACGACGACGAGGCGCTCGCCAAGCCGATCATCGGCGTCGCCTCGACGTGGATCGAGACGATGCCGTGCAACTTCCACCTGCGCGCGCTCGCCGCGAAGGTCAAGGAGGGCATCCGCGCCGCCGGCGGCACGCCGATGGAGCTCAACACGATCGCGATCTCCGACGGGATCACGATGGGTACGAGCGGCATGAAGACCTCGCTCGTCAGCCGCGAGGTGATCGCGGACTCGATCGAGCTCGTCAGCCGCGGGCACCTCTTCGACGCCGTCGTCGCGCTCTCGGGCTGCGACAAGACGATCCCCGGGACCGTCATGGCGCTCGCGCGCGTCGACGTCCCGGCCGTGATGCTCTACGGCGGTTCGATCCCGCCGGGGCGCCTGCACGGCAAGGACGTCACGATCCAGGACGTCTTCGAGGCCGTCGGCGCCCACGCAGCGGGCCGCATGACCGACGAGGAGCTCCACGAGCTCGAGGGCGTCGCGCGCCCCGGGGCAGGCGCCTGCGGCGGCCAGTTCACCGCCAACACGATGGCGATGGCCTACGAGATCCTCGGCATCTCCCCGATGGGCTCCTCGATGGTTCCCGCCCAGCACAAGAGCAAGGCGCAGGTC
>JADGPM010000333.1 GCA_017882425.1 Solirubrobacteraceae bacterium | reverse complement strand
CCCGCCGCCGCGCGCGCCTCGCCGCCGTGCTCGGCGTCGCGGTCGGCTGCACCCTCATCTGGGGGAGCCTCACCGCGCTGAACCGCTTCGTGCTCGGGTTCCACGCCTGGCCGACGCCCCAGCGCCCGAGCGCACAGCGGCTCGTCGTGCCCGACGCGCCGAAGGTGGTCGTCACCCACCGATCGGGTGAGCGCCTGGCGTTCGCCGGCGGCCTCGTCGCCCCGGCCTCCTCGCTGCTCCCCGGCGGCACCGCCGCCACGACCCTCCTCGGCGGCACCGCCACTCCCGGCGGCACGGTGACCCCCGGCGGTCGCGTCGTCCCGTCCTCCGGCTCGCCGATCGGCGCCCCGGGTGGCGTGCTCGGCCCCGGCGGCACCCGCACCCCGGGCGGCCGCCATCAGACCGTCGCTCCGACGCCGACGACCGCGCCGACGACCCAGCCCGTCAGCCAGACCCCGGTCCCGACCGCGACGGACACCGACGGCGACGGCATCCCCGACAGCTACGAGATCAGCCACGGCCTGAATCCGAACAACCCGGCGGACGGCGCGGCCACCCCGAACGGCGACGGCGTGACGAACGTCGAGCGGTACCGCCGGCAGGTCGCCGCCAACCAGAAGTCGGGTACCGACAAGGGCACGACGACCCCGGTGGACACGCCCCCCGTCGATCCCACGACGACGACGACGACCGATCCGGTCCCGGCGCCGGATCCCGCGCCTGCGCCGGATCCCACGCCCGACCCGTCGCAGACGCCCGCCGTGACGCCCGACCCCGTCGTCCCCGCCGACCCGCCGCCGACGGACCCCGCGACTCCGCCGACGCCCGACGCACCCAGCGGCGGCGTGCCCGCCCCTGACGAGCCGCCGGTCCCGCCGGCCCCGCCGGCCGATCCGCCCGCCGACGCGACGCCGCCCGCAGCCGGCACCCCGGTCGATCCGGGCGCAGCGGCCCCGGCCCCCGCGACGGTCCCCGCCGCCCCGGCCCCGGCGACGGTCCCCGCCGCCCAGTAGCAGCGGCCCGGGGCATACGATCCGCACGATGCGGATCGGGATCATCACCGGCTCGGGGACGTATGCGCTCCCGGGGCTGGAGCACCTGGACGAGCGCCCGGTCGCCACGACCTTCGGGGCGGCGCTCGTGACGCACGGGCGCCTCGGCGACATCGAGATCCTGCACGTCAGCCGTCACGGTCCCGGACATCACCGCGTCTCCCATCAGGTGGAGCACCGGGCGAACATCGCGGCGCTGCGCGACAGCGGGGCGGAGGCGATCCTCGCCGTCACCGTCTGCGGCGGCGTCGACCCGGCGCTCGAGCTGGGGCAGCTGGTCGTCTTCGACGACCTGCACTTCCTCGCCAACCGGCTGCCGAACGGGGAGCTGTGCACGCTGCACACCGAGCCCGGCGCGCCGGGGCGCGGGCATTGGGTCTTCGAGGGCCCGTTCAGCGAGCACCTGCGCGGCGCGCTGCTGAGGGCCGCCGCCGGGCTCGGTCATACGGTGCGCGATGGTGGCTGCTACGGCCACGTGGACGGGCCGCGCTTCAACACGCGCAGCGAGATCGCACTGCTCGCGGGAGCGGGGGTCACGGCGGTCAGCCAGACGGCCGGGCCCGAGACGGTCCTCGCGGGGGAGGCGGGGGTGCCGTACGCGCTGCTCGGCTTCGTCACCGACTACGCGAACGGCGTGCGGGAGATCGCCACGCCGGTCGCCACCCTCGTGGGCCTGATCCGTGAGAGCACCGAGCGCTTCGCCTCGACGTTGCGCGCGACGCTCCCGCTGATCGACCGCGACGCGCTGGCACCGGTCGGCACGTCGCTGTCGTGGGAGTGATGGCGCCGGTCGTGGACGAGCCGGCCGGGCTGCTGTCGGCCGTCGTCCTGGATGCGCTCGGGGCGCCTGCGGACCCCGAGCTCGACCGGGTGCTGGGAGCGGGGGCGGCGCAGCGCCTGCGCGCCGAACTGCGCGGCGTCGCGCGCCGCTGGGTCGCGACGCTCGCGCCGGGGCGTGCCTACGAGGCGACCTCGCCCGCGACCGCGCTGCTCGCGATCGGGGAGGGGGCGGGCCCGGTCGTCCTCGTCGCCCCGGACGTCCCGGCGCTCGGGCTCGAGCATCGCGATGCGGTGCTCGGCGATCTCGAGGCGGGCATCGGCCTCGTCGTGGGCTCCGCACACGACGCGCGCCCCTACCTCGTCGCGTTCGCCGAGCGCGACCCCGCGCTGGTGGAGCTGGCGGCCAGCGGCTTCGAGGTGCTGATGGAGGCCGGCGCAGCGCGTGGGCTGGCCCTGTCGATGATCCGCCACGAGCGCCGCCTGGTGGGCCCGGGGGACGCCCGTGCGGTGGCGCTCGATCCGCTGGCTCCGGCGCAGATCGTCGCGCAGCTCGGCTTTCTACGGCCTGCCGACTGAGGTTCCCCGCGCTGCGCCGACGCCCCGCGAGGTGTACAACGGTGTCATGAACGATTGGATGGAGAAGCGGCGCGAGGCCCGGCGGGCCGTGGAGGAGGCCGGCGGCGGTGAGGCCGAGGGCTTCGAGATGGCCGAGCAGGAGCTCATCGAGCGCGCCGAGAACTGGGAGGGCCGCTCACCGGAGCACGACGCCTTCCCGAGCGAGGAACGCGGCGGCGTGGAGTACGGCGAGGCTGACCACGAGCGCACGTCCGAGGACTCCGAGCCCGACCCGTCCGAGGGTCGCCAAGAAACCTGACAGCCCCACCCCGCCCACCTATCCTCGGCGGGTCCACCGCCATGGGGGGTGGTGTAATGGCAGCACGGCGGCCTTTGGAGCCGTCAGGTCGGGGTTCGAATCCCTGCCCCCCAGCTTCGCCATCCGGCGTGACGTGGTGAACGGATGAGCGCGCGGGGCGCGACATGCACGGATGGCGTGCAACCGGCGCCCACGGTCGTCCCACGCCGCCGTTCCGACCGCGTGCTCGCGCACCGGCGCTCGCGCAACAACACGCCAGCGCGCCCCCACGACGACCCGCCACCGCGTACGATGCCACCCGTGAGAGCTCCGACGGTCGTCATCCTGGCCGCAGGTCAGGGGACGCGCATGCGCTCGCGGACGCCGAAGGTGCTGCACGACCTCTGCGGGCGCCCGCTGATCGCCTGGCCGGTCGACGCCGCGCGCGCGGCGGCGGCGGCCCGCATCGTCGTCGTCGACGCTCCCGCGAGGACGCTGGACGGGCGACTGCCCGCCGACGTGGAGGTCGTCGTCCAGCCCGAGCCGAACGGCACCGGGGGAGCGACGGTCGCGGCGGCCGGGCTGATCGATCCCGACGCGCCGGTGCTGATCCTCATGGGGGACGTGCCGCTGCTCTCCGCCGAGGCGATCAGCGGGCTGCTCGAGGCGCACGCGGCCTCGGGCGCGGCCGCCACGGTCGCGACGGCCATCCTCGACGACCCGGCGGGCTACGGGCGGATCGTCCGCGCCGCGGACGGGGACGTCGAGCGCATCGTGGAGACGAAGGCCGCCGGTGACGCCGACGCACACGAGCTCGCGATCCGCGAGGTGAACTCCGGGATCTACGTCTTCGAGGGCGGCGCGCTGCTCGGGGCGCTCCCGCGCCTGACGAGCGACAACGCCCAGGGCGAGCTCTACCTCACCGACGTGCTCGCCATCCTGCGGGCGGATGGGGCCCGCGTGCTCGCGCACACCGTCGACGACCCGCTGATCGTGCTGGGCATCAACGACCGCGTCCAGCTGGCCCGCGCGCGCGAGCTCGCGCGCCGCGCCATCCTCGAGGGCCACCTGCTCGCGGGGGTCGACATCGTCGACCCGTCGTCGACGGTCATCGACGCCGGCGTGACGCTCGGGCAGGACACCGTCGTCGAGCCGTTCACCGTGCTGCGCGGCGCCACGAGCGCCGGCTCGGGCTGCCGTATCGGGCCCGGGACGACGCTGACCGACGTGCGGCTCGGCGACGACGTCACGGTGCTGCACAGCTATGCGATCGACTGCGAGGTCCGCAGCGGTGCGAGCGTCGGGCCCTTCGCCTATCTGCGCCCCGGAACCGTGCTGCGCGAGCGCTCGAAGATCGGCACGTTCGTCGAGGTCAAGAACTCCGACGTGGGCGAGGGCACCAAGGTGCCGCACCTCTCCTACCTGGGCGACGCGGACGTCGGCCCCGGTTCGAACCTCGGCGCCGGGACGATCACCGCGAACTACGACGGGGTCAACAAGCACCGCACGACGATCGGCGCCGGCGTCAAGGGGAGCGTCCACACCTCGTACGTCGCGCCCGTCACGCTCGGCGACCGCGCCTGGACCGCCGCTGGCAGCGTCGTCACCGAGGACGTGCCGCCCGGGGCGCTCGCCGTCGCACGCGCGCGGCAGACCAACGTCGAGGGGTACGACGACCGTCGTGATGCCGAGCGCAGGGCCCGGTCATGACCGGGCCCATGCCTACACTCCCCGGCGCCGAGTGGCCCGAGCCGCTGGACCGTGCGCAGATGACCACGAGCCTCCCGATCGACTACGACAAGCGGCTCATGCTGTTCTCGGGTCGGGCCAACCCCGAGCTCGCGAACAAGATCGCCGACCGGCTCGCGGTCGACCTCGGGCCGGTGACGCTGAAGACCTTCTCCAACGGCGAGGTCTACTGCCGCTTCGAGGAGTCGATCCGCGGGGCGGACGTGTTCATCGTCCAGCCGACGTGCGGCAACCCGGCGACGGGCGTCACCGCCAACGACGCGCTGATGGAGCTGCTCGTCATGATCGACGCCGCGGTCGGCGCCTCCGCGCACCGCGTGATCGCCGTGACGCCGTGGTACGGCTACTCGCGCCAGGACAAGAAGTCCGCGCCGCGCGAGCCGATCAGCGCCCGTCTCGTCGCGCGGATGCTGGAGTCCGCCGGGGCGGACCGCGTCCTGACGATGGACCTCCACGCCGGCCAGGTCCAGGGCTTCTTCCAGATCCCGGTCGACCACATGACCGCGCTCTTCATGCTCACGCAGTACTTCGACGACCTCGGCCTGCAGGACCTCGTCGTCGTCTCGCCGGACGCCGGCCGCGTGAAGCTGAACAAGAAGTTCGCCTCGAAGATCGGTGCCGAGCTCGCGATCCTCGACAAGGAGCGCCCCGCGCAGCAGGTCGCCGAGATCGGCTACGTCATCGGTGACGTCAAGGGGAAGACCGCAGTGATCGTCGACGACATCATCGACACGGCCGGCACGCTGAAGGCCGCCGCCCAGACGGTGCTCGACGCCGGCGCGTCGCGCGTCTACGCCGCCGCCACCCACGCGGTGCTGAGCGGCGCCGCGTACGAGAACCTCGCCGCCGCGGGGTTCGAGCAGATCGTCGTCACGGACACGATCCCGCTGCGCCCCGGCGCGCCGGACAACATCCGCGTCCTCTCGTGCGCCGACCTGCTGACGGACTCGATCCGGCGCATCTTCACCGACGACTCGGTCTCCGAGGTCTTCGGCGGCGAGAACCAGCTGTTCTAGCCTCCGCCCGATGAACACGGGGATTGCGGGCCAGTTGCTAACGCGGTGCTAACGAAACGGCGGCGATTCCTCGGAGGCATCGACGATGTGCGCCGCTGCGACGTCCTCCGCTGCACGCTCGAACGTCGCGAACTTGAAGCCGCCGCGCTTCGTCGAGCACGCCTCGGCGATGCGCTGCTGCACGTCCCTGGGCACGCCGGTCGCCCGCATCATCTTCATGCCGCGCACCCAACGCGCGAT
>JADGPM010000332.1 GCA_017882425.1 Solirubrobacteraceae bacterium | reverse complement strand
CTGCCGTCGCCGCGGTCGGGCGAGATGCTCATGCTGAGATCCTGCTGCTCGGCGCCCGGGGTCGCGGACGCGAGGTCGAACGACGCCTCGAAGTGCGGCTGGCGCGTGCCGCCGGACTGGTCGCCGTAGGCCGAGCTGCTCTCCCCTGCCGGGCTGGACAGCGAGGGCGAGTAGACCTGATCCCAGAACGCGGGGTCCGTGACGGCGTTGGAGATGCGCAGGCTGCGAAACCCGAACCCGGCCGGTGCCGGGATCACCGACGGTGGCGTCGTGTCGGCCACCGCGACGTCGTAGCTCCCGCTCATCAGCCAGCCCTGCTGGCCGGCGATCGAGCCCGGGTTGAAGCTCTCGAAGTCCCAGCTCGCCGTCTCGGCGTGCGCCAGCGGCGCTGCGAGGAGCATCGCGGCGACCGTCGCCAGCAGCGCACGGAGGGCAGGGGACCAGGGCATAGTGCGGCCCCCATCGGCCGGCTGCAGGACCTGCTTGAGCGCACGCGCCGGCGCTCGACACCTGTGGCGGCGAGCGGCGCACCCGGCGCGATGAGCGGTGGCGCCGGGGCTACGGCACCAGCACGACCTTGCCGACGTTGCGCCGCTCGCCGAGGATCCGGTGCGCCTCGGGGGCGTTGTCGAACGGCACGACGTCGGAGACCACGGGCGCGAGGGTGCCGTCCGCGAGCATCCCCTGCAGCGGCGCGATCCACGGCTCGAGCGAGCCCCGGTCGTCCCAGAGACGCAGCATGTTCAGCCCGACGACCGTCTTCGAGTCGGCCATCTGCTTGACCAGGTCGAAACCGCGCATCATCCGCAGCGCCTGCGGCAGCGCCCTGGCGAGGTTGCGCTTCTCGCCGGACATCACGCTCGAGGCGCCGAACGCGATCAGCCGCCCGCCCGGGCGCAGCAGGCCGTAGCTGCGCTTGAACGACGCGCCGCCGATCGCGTCGAGCACGATGTCGAAGCCCGGCAGGCCCGCAGACCAGTCGTCGCGGGTGTAGTCGAGCGGGTGTTCGATCCCCTGCTCGCGGATCGCTGCGTGCTTGCCGGGCGAGGCCGTCCCCCACAGCTGCGCGCCGGAGTGGCGTGCGATCTGCGTCGCCGCGATGCCCACGCCCCCGGCGGCGGCCTGGATCAGGACGCGGTCGCCGCCGGCGAGGTTGCCGTAGGGCACGAGCCCGGCCCAGGCCGTCGCGTAGTTCACGGGGATCGCCGCACCCTGCTCGAAGGTCAGCCCCTCAGGCAGCGGGATCGCGTCCGCGACCGGCACGACGACCTCCTCGGCATAGCCGCCGAAGCGCGTGCCGGCCATGACGCGCGAGCCGACCGGCGGCCCCTCGGCGCCGTCGGCGATCTCCATCACGGTCCCCGCGACCTCGTAGCCGACGACGCTCGGCAGCGGCGGCGCGTCCTCGTAGAGGCCGACGCGCGCCATCGTGTCGGCGAAGTTCACGCCCGCCGCGGCGACCTTGATGCGCAGCTGCCCGGGCCCGAGCTGCGGCGACGGGCGCTCCTGGACCCGGAGGACGTCGGGGGAACCGTGCTTCGTGATGACGATGGCTCGCATGGCGCGAGCCTATCGGTGGGTCAGTCGGTGTCGGGAATCCGCACGACGATGATCGGGCGGTCGGCGAGGTGGATGAGCTTGTACGGCGTGCTTCCCACCAGCGCGCCCTTCAGCGGACGCTCGCCGTAGGACCCGACGACGATGAAGCGCGCGTCGTGGTGGTCGGCGATCTTCACCAGGGCGCTCGCCGGTGACTCCTCGATGTACTGGGGTGTCAGCGTGATGCCGGCGGCCTGCGCCGCGGCAGCCGCCTCGGCGAGCATGGCGTCGCCGTGCTGATGGACCTCCGCATCGAGGTCGTGCTGCTCGCCGCCGATGATGACGCGGTCGTAGGCGAAGACCGCGATGACGTCGCCGCCGATCTCCCCCGCGACACGGAGCGCCTCCTGCAGCGCGGCCTTCGAGCCGTCGGTGCCGTCGTAGCCGACCACGATCGTCCTGCTGCTCATGAGGTTGCACCTCCGGCCGGGGACGCTGCGACGAGCGCCGGGTCGGCGACCTCGGTCTTGCGCCCGAAGAACTCGGGATGGCCCTGGACACGCCAGATCACCATGAGGATCGCGCCCAGCAGGATGAAGCTGATGCCGATGACCAGTGGCGGCCCGAGGCCGAACCACGAGTCCCCGGACGCCGAGTTTGCCGGCTTGGAGAGGTCGTAGCACGACTTCACGAGGATGACGAGCAGCATCAGCCCGCCGAGCACCGGCGCCAGGCCCAGGAAGACGAAGTTCTTGGCGCTGGTGAAGACCTGGCGGCGGTAGTAGATCGTGCAGGCGAAGGCCGTCAGCCCGTAGTAGAAGGCGATCCACAGGCCGAGGGCCGCGATCGCATCGCCGAGGATGTTGGTCGAGACGATCGTCAGGCCGACGTACCAGACGACCGACAGGATCCCCATCACCCAGGTGGCGAACGCCGGCGTCAGGTAGCGCGTGTCGACCTCGCCGAGCTTGGCGGGGATCGCCTTCGCGCGCGCCATCGACAACGCTGTTCGCGCCGTCGGCAGGATCGTCGTCTGGCAGGAGGCCGCGGCGGACGACAGCACCGCGATGATCACGATCTTGCCGAGCGTCGAGCTGCCGAACACGTCGTTGGCCAGCAGCCCGAGGACGTCGCCGGACTGATCGTTCGCGAGGCGCGCCGGGCCGCCGAAGGCGATCGCCGCGACCGTCACGATCACGTAGGTGAAGACGAGGACGATCGTCGCCCAGATCGCCGCGCGGCCCGGAGCCTCGCCGGGCTCCTCCATCTCCTCGTTGACGGTGACCGTCGTGTCCCAGCCCCAGTAGATGAAGATCGCGAGCAGCAGGCCGGAGACGAACGCGCTCGTGGAGCCGATGTCGGTCGGGTTGAACCACGACGCGGCCGGCTTGACCGACCCGTGCGGCGCGTCGTTCGCGTAGACGCGCACCAGCGCGACGACCGAGAACAGCCCGAGCGCGGTGAGCTCGGCCGCCAGCAGGCCGATCTGCGTCTTGGCGTTGAGCTCGATGCCGATGACGCAGATGTACGTCATCGCCATGATGAAGATGATCCCCAGGACGGTGACCGCGAGCGTCGACGGGTTGTTCACGCCGAACAGCAGGAACGTGTAGAGCCCGGCGATCTGGGCGAGGTTCGCCATGACGATGACGTCGGCGACGATGATCGCCCAGCCGCCGATCCAGCCCCAGGACGGGCCCATCGCCCGCGTCACCCAGGAGAACGTCGTGCCGCAGTCCGGGTCGGCGCGGTTCATCCAGTAGTACGAGGATGCGACGAGCAGCATCGGGATGAAGGCCGCGATCATGATGACGGGGGCCTGCACGCCGATGCCGACGACCGCGACGACGAGGCCGAGGGCGCCTGCGAGCGAGTAGCCCGGCGCCGTCGAGGCGACGCCGATCACGACGCCCGAGAGGAAGCCGATGGCGCCGCTCTTCAGGCCCTTCTCCCCCGCGCCCGACCCTTCGGGCTGCACGTTCTTCGCGGGGACGGGAACCGATGCGCTCTCCATGGATGTGAACCCTATGTGCCGGTCCGGACCCCCACAAGTGGCGTTGGTGCTTCCGGCGCTCGGTGAGGTCGGCGGTTGGCCGAAGCGTCAGACGAGGTCGACCGCGTGCCCCGCCACGAACCCGTCCGAGGCCACGATCTCGTCGATCAGCGCCGCCGGGACCGGATCGTGGGTGGTGACGACCATCACGGCCTGCGAGCCGAGGTCGGTGCCCTCGCCGTCGTCCGGCTCGTAGCCGACCGCGGCGGCGTCGATGTTCACGCCGTGCGCGCCGAACATCGTGCCCACGCGCCCGATCATCCCCGGCACGTCCTCGTAGCGGAACAGCGCGAGGTGATCGTCGAGCTGGAGGTTGAAGCGCTGGCCCCAGGCCTCGAGCAGATGCGGCCGGTGCCGGCGGCCGAGCGTCGTGCCGACGACGCGCGTCGTGCGGTCACCCGAGACGACGGTGACCCGCACGAGCTCGGTGAAGTCGCGCGCGCTGGTGCGCGTCGTCTCCGCGGTGACGATGCCGCGCTCGGCGGCGATCGACGGGGCGTTGACCTCGTTGACGTCCTCCTCGGTGTGGCCGGCGAGCACGCCGAGGAGCACCGCGGTGGTCAGCGGACGGCAGTCGCGTTCGGCGATGCGGCCGAGGTACTCGACCTCGATGCGGTCGATCGTTCCGGCCGCCAGCGTGGCGGCCAGGCGCCCAAGGCGCCGGCACAGCGGCAGGAACGGCCCGAGGACCTCGAGGTCCTCGGCGGGGACCGAGGGCACGTTCACCGCGGTCGTCACCGATCCGCCGGTCAGCGCCGCGACGACCTGCTCGGCGGCCTGGAAGCCGGCCCGGTCGGTCGCCTCGGCGGTCGAGGCGCCCAGGTGCGGCGTCACGACGACGTTCGGGTAGCCGAAGAGCGGGTGCTCGGTGATCGGCTCGCTGCGGAAGACGTCGAGCGCGGCGCCCGCGACCTTGCCGGAGTCGAGCGCCGCCTGCAGGTCCGCGTCGACGATCAGGGGCCCGCGCGCGACGTTCAGCACGCGCACGCCGTCCTTCATCTTCGCGAAGGCCTCGGCGTTGAGCCAGCCCTCGGTCTCGGGGGTCTTCGGCAGGTGGACGGTGATGAAGTCGGCGACGGCGTAGACGTCGTCCGAGGTCTCGGCCTTCTGCACGCCGAGCTCGCGGTAGCGCTCCGCGCCCACGTACGGGTCGTAGGCCACGACCTTCATGCCGAAGCCCATCGCGCGCTCGGCGACGAGCTGGCCGATGCGCCCGAAGCCCAGGATGCCGAGCGTCTTGTCGAGCAGCTCGACACCGGAGTACTTCGAGCGGTCCCAGCGGCCGGCGACGAGCGAGGCGTGCGCCTGCGGGACGTTGCGCGCGAGCGCCAGCAGCAGCGCCATCGTGTGCTCGGCGGCGGTGACGACGTTCGACTGCGGCGCGTTGGCGACGATGATGCCGCGCTTGGTCGCCTCGGGGACGTCGACGTTGTCGATGCCCACCCCGGCGCGGCCGATCGCGCGCAGGTTCGTCGCGCGCTCCAGCAGGTCGGCGTCGAGCTGCGTGGCGGAGCGGATCAGGATCGCGTCGTAGGCGCCGATGCGCTCAGCGAGCTGCTCGCGGTCCCAGTCGGCGCCGAGGTCGACCTCGAAGCCCGCGTCGCGCAGCAGGTCGATGCCGCTCTCGCCGATCCTCTCGGCGACGAGAACCTTCGCCGCGGCGCTCACGCGCGCGCTCCGGTCGTGCCGGCGCGCTCGACGACCCAGTCGACGCATGCGGTCAGCGCGCGCACGTCGTCGGGCTCGATCGCCGGGAACATCGCGACGCGCAGCTGGTTGCGGCCGAGCTTGCGGTAGGGCTCGACGTCGACGATCCCGTTGGCGCGCAGCGTCGCGGCGACGGCGGCGGCGTCGATCGCCTCGTCGAAGTCGATCGTGCCGACGACGAGCGAGCGGTGGGCCGGATCGGCGACGAAGGGCGTCGCGAATGCCGACCGCTGTGCCCAGCCGTACAGCAGGTCCGAGGAGGCGGTCGTCCGCTCGACGCACCAGTCCAGCCCGCCGTTCGCGTTCATCCAGTCCACCTGCTCGGCGAGCAGGAAGAGCGTCGCGACGGCGGGGGTGTTGTAGGTCTGGTCCTTGAGGCTGTTCTCGAGCGCGGTCTCGAGGTTCAGGAAGTCCGGGATCCAGCGACCGGAGCCGGCGATCTCGCGGATGCGCTCCTGCGCGGCCGGGCTGACGAGCGCGAGCCACAGCCCGCCGTCGGAGGCGAAGCACTTCTGCGGGGCGAAGTAGTAGACGTCGGCCTGGGCCGCGTCGAGCGGCAGGCCGCCCGCGCCCGATGTCGCGTCGACCAGGACGAGGGCCTCGCCCGCGTCGGCGGGGCGGGCGACCGGCACCATCACGCCGGTCGACGTCTCGTTGTGGGCCCAGGCGATCGCGTCCGCCGACGCGTCGGCCACGGGCGCGGGAGCGCTGCCCGGATCGGCGGACACGACGATCGGGGCCTGGAGGAACGGCGCGGCCTGCGTGGCCTTGGCGAACTTCGCCGAGAACTCGCCGTAGGTCAGGTGCAGCGAGCGCTCGCGCACGAGGCCGAGCGTCGCCGCGTCCCAGAAGGCCGTCGCGCCGCCGTTGCCGAGGATGACCTCGTAGCCGTCCGGGATCGCGAACAGCTCGCCCAGCCCGCTGCGCACGCGCGCGACGAGCGACTTCACCGGCTTCTGGCGGTGCGAGGTGCCCATCAGTGCGGCGCCCTCGGTCGCGAGCGCGTCGAGCTGCAGCGTGCGGACCTTCGAGGGGCCGCAGCCGAAGCGGCCGTCGGCGGGCCTGATGTCGTCGGGGATGCGGAGCTGCGCGGTGGTCGTGTCGGTCATCTGGGCTCTCTCGCTTCGTGCCTCTCGTGAGGCGATTCGTCAAGCGTAGGTGCCCAGGCGCGCGGCGGCGGTGCGGTCAACGCTCCCCCGTGGTGTGACTCCACTCCAGGCGCCAGTCGCGGTGACCGCCGGGCAGTGTACCGGCCCGTCCCGCGGCGCGATCGCCTGTGCGACGATCCGCGCATGCCCGACGACCCGAACCTCTTCGCTCCGCCGGCCTGGGAACGCGAGCTGGGCGCCGCCCGCGGGACGCGCCTCGGCGCGGCCGCCGGGGCCCGCGACCTGGGCTGCTCGATCTTCGAGCTCGACCCCGGCGGCCAGGCCGCGCCCTACCACGTCCATCACGGCAACGAGGAGCTGCTGATCGTGCTCGACGGCACGCTCGAGCTGCGCACGCCGGACGGCACGCGCGAGGTCGCCAGGGGCGCCCTGGTCGCCTTCCCGGCCGGCCCCGAGGGCGCGCACCGGCTGCGCAACACCTCCGGCGCACCGGCGCGCTACCTGCTGATCTCCACCATGCGCTTCCCCGACATCGCCGAGCAGCTCGACACCGGGACCGTCCTCCCGATCAAGGCCCCGGCAGAGGGCTGGGCCTTCCCAAAGGACGCAGCCGGCGACTACATGGCGCTGACGATCGAGGCGATCAGCGCCGACCCGGGCGGCTGAGCGGGTCGGGCGCAGCGTGGCGCGGGCCGATCGGCGGGGGTTTGGGCGCCGGTGGCGGAGGACTGTCGCTCGTCGTCCAGAGCGGCACGAGGGCCCGCGACGGCAGGAGTGGCGCTACACGGATGCGGACGCGTCCGGGTGCTCCGAGGGAGGCGGCGGAAGCAGGCCGAGCTGCATCACCATGCCGAAGTCGTCGCGGACCGCCGAATGCTCGACGGCTCGGCCGT
>JADGPM010000331.1 GCA_017882425.1 Solirubrobacteraceae bacterium | reverse complement strand
GGGATGGCACGCGCGCTCGCGGCGGGGCCGCTCTCGCGCCCCCCGGGCCGGCGCGTCGCGTATCCGCCAGAGCTCGTCGCGCGCTACTCGACGACCGCCGCCGCCGGGCGGCTCGCGGAGGCCTACGACCGGGTGCTGGGCGGCGCGACGTCCGCGCGGCGGTAGAGCAGGTCCAGCGGCGACAGGCGGTCGTGCAGGACGTAGCGCTCGCCGAGCACCGCCTCGATCGGCGGTCGGCCGGTGGCCTCGTCGTGGACCTCGACGAGGATCCAGCGTGGCGCGTGGCGCTCGAGGTCCAGGCCGGCGAGCACGCTCGGCTCGAACCCCTCGACGTCGAGCGAGAGCAGGTCGACCTCCGGCGCGCCGATCTCGTCGAGGATCGAGGACAGCGTGCGGGCCGGGACGTCGGCGTCGTACGCATCACGCCAGCCGAGGACGAGGCCGGGCCGGACCCAGTCCTGGTCGATGTGATCACCCGCGACGGTCGACATCAGATCTCCGAAATGCATCCGCACGGTCGGCTCGTCATAGCCGGCCGGCACGAGCGCGGCGCGGACGACCTGAGCGTTGGGACGCTCGATGCGGCACAGATCGAACAGCTCCTGCATCGGCTCCACCAGGAGGCCGTGCCAGCCGCGAAAGCGCTCCAGCCAGTAGGTGTTGGACTGTGTGAAGCCATCGTTCGCCCCGGCTTCGATGAAGAACCCGCCGTCCTTGTCGAGGATCGCGTCGAGCTTGACGTCCATCTCATGCAGCGCCGGCTTGGAGTGGGCGTCAGAGCCCGCGGCCTCGGCCGTCAGGCGCCTGGAGCGGGCGCGGTCGATGCGTGCCGCCAGAACGCGATCGCGCAGGCCCAGGGCCTTCAGCACCGTCGTCGCCGCGCTCATCACGCGAATCTGGGCGCGAATGCTCAGTGGAGGGGAGGACGACATCGCCAAAGGACTAGCAGGCCGCGATCCCGCGCAGCAGCGTCAGCGTCTCGCGCGCCGTGCGCTCCCAGGAGAACTGCGCCGCCCGCACACGGCCGCGGGCGCGCAGGTCCTCGGCGAGCCCGGGCTCGGTGAGCACGCGCGTGAGCGCCGCGCCGATCGCGTCGGCGTCCGTCGGGTCGACGAGCAGCGCCGCGTCGCCCGCGACCTCCGGCAGGCTCGACACCGACGAGGTGACGACGGGCGCGCCGCTCGCCATCGCCTCCAGCACCGGCAGGCCGAAGCCCTCGTAGAGCGACGGGTAGGCGAAGCACGCGCAGCCGGCGTAGAGCGCGTGCAGCTCCTCGTCGCTGACGTGCCCGAGCAGCCGCACGCCCGTCTCGCGCGCGGCGGCGAGGATCGGCGCGTCGTCCCAGCCGCGCGGGCCGACGAGCGCGAGCACGTGGTCGCCGCGCGCGGCCGCGGGCAGCGCGGCCCAGGCCGCGATCAGGCGCTCGAGGTTCTTGCGCGGCTCGAGCGTGCCGACCGCCAGCACGTAGGGCCGGTCGAGCGACGGATGCCCGGGCGCGAGCGTGGGCGCCGCGGCGAAGCGCGCGTCGGCGGCCAGCGGGATCGCGCTCGCCTTCGCCGCGGCGCCCGGGAACAGGCGCGCGAGGTCCTTGCGCGTGGCCTGCGAGATGCAGGGCAGCGCCGCCGCACGGCGCAGCGCCGGGCGGATCGTCGCCCGCTCGATGCGCGCCGAGCTCGAGCGCGCCGTGTCCCGTGAGACGAACGGCACGAGGTCGTAGACGACGACCGCCGTGGGCACCAGCGCGAACCACGCCGTCAGGTAGGAGTTCGTCGAGAGCAGCACGTCGGTCGCCCGCGAGGCGCGCGCCGCGGCCGCCACGTGCCACAGCGGGTCGGGCAGGCCGATCGTCCGCCAGGCGAAGCGCGCCGGATCCAGGGCGCCCCACGACTCGCGCGCATAGAGGACGAAGCGCACGTCGCGCGCCTCCTCCAGCTGCTCGAGCGCGGTCAGCAGCTCGCGCACGTAGCGCCCGCGGCCGGCCGGGACCTCCGCGGCGGCGCGCGTGTCGATCCCGACGGTCAGGCTCATCGCCGCGCGACCTGCTCGTAGACCTCGAGGACCGTCCGGGCCGAGGCGCCGATCGTCAGGCGCGGCGCCTCACGGGCGAACCAGTCGGCCGTGCGGGCGCGCAGTGCGGCACCGCCCTCGACGGCGCGCACGATCGCGTCCGCGAGATCCTCGGGCGCATCGGATGCGGCGATGAACCCGTTGACACCCTCGGTGATCAGCTCGACGGCGGCGTTGTCCTCGCCGCGCACGACGATCGACGGCGTGCCGTTCGCCGCCGCCTCGATCACGACCAGGCCGTAGCCCTCGCGCGTCGAGGGGAACAGCAGGCAGGTGGCGCGGCCCATCGCCGCCGTGACGTCCTGCGTCGCGACGAAGCCCGGCGCCTCGACGGCGTCGCCGACGCCCGCTGCGTCGATCGCCGCGAGCAGGTCGCCGCGCTCGGGGCCGTCGCCGAGGACGAGCGCGTGCAGCTCCGGCACGCGCAGCCGCGCGGCGGCGATCGCCGGCGGGATCGCGGGAACGCGCTTCTCCGGGATGTGGCGCCCGGCGAACAGCACGAGCGGGCGCGGATCGGGCTGCGTCGCGTGCGGCTCGACGGGGCCGTCGTAGAGGCCGGTGAGCGTCGTCGCGCGGCCGCGCAGCCCCTCCTCGAGCAGCCGGCGGCGATGCAGCTCGGAGTAGACGAACGCGTGCTGGGGGAGCCGCGCACAGAGCCGCTGGATCGCCCAGCCGACGACGCCGCGCAGGCCGCCGAGGTAGCGCCGCCAGTAGTCGCGCGACCAGACCTCGAACCAGTCGACGCAGAGCGTCGTGCCGCTGCCCGTCAGCGCGACGCCGGCGCCGAGGACGCCGAAGAACGGCGCGGCACTGGCATGCACGACGTCGTAGTCGCGGCGATGGCGCAGCAGATGGCGCAGGACGCCCCGGCCGAAGCGCAGCGGCTCGCCGATCGTGCGGTTGCCGTCGGGCCCGTAGAGCTCCTCGCGCCGCGAGACGACGACGATCCGCACCCCCGGGATCTGCGGCTCGTCGCCCTCCTCCCACTGGCGGCGCGTGAGGTAGGTCACCTCGTGCCCGGCGCGCGCGAGCTCCTCGGCGAGCGCGCGCAGCCAGCGCTCCGCTCCGCCGACGGTCCAGGGGTACAGGCAGTCGTAGACGAGGCAGACGCGCATCGGGCGGCCGGTGCTATTCCCGCGGCGCTGCGCCGGTGGAGCGCCAGAGGGCGAACGCGATCCCGCCGGGCACGCCGAGCACGACGAGCAGCGCCAGGATCCAGACCTCCCAGCCGGTGACCGGCCGGAACGCGGCGACGTGGTCGAAGACGTCGCCCAGCCGCGAGCCGATGCTCGCGTTCGGGCTGGCGAGCAGCGTGACGCCCAGGTCGGCGGTGACCGGCTTGCCGGCGACCGTCGTCACAGACGGCGACGAACTGCGGCCCGGCGGGACGCCGAAGAAGTCGATCGCGACGCGCCCGGCGTTGCGCAGGCACAGCGTCCCGCCGCCCACGGCATGCGAGGCCGGGCGGATCGGCACGATCAGCAGGCCGTTGTCGGCGATCCCGCCGGGGTGCAGCGCCGTCGCCGCGTAGCCCGGCGCGCTCGCGCGCACGACGATCGGCGGCGACGGGTGCCCGCCGCTGCGGACCTCGACGAGCACGTAGCGGCTCTGCGGCCCGTAGGTGATGCCGCTGACGCAGGCCTGCTGCCCGGGGCGCACCGTCACCGGTGCGAGGTCGGCGCTCGGCAGGACGGTCGGCGTGGCGTCGATCGCCTCGCGTCCGTCCTGCAGGTAGGGCAGGCCCTTGAACAGGAACAGGAGCAGGAAGACCCCGAGGGCGCTCACGACGCCGGCGATCGCCGCCCTACGCATAGAAGCGCTCCAGGGTCACCGCGATGCCCGCCAGCGACAGGAACGACATCCCGCCGAGCAGCACGCCCGCCGCGATCGGCTCCATGCGGCGCGGCAGGCCGGCGAACGCGGCGGCGGCGCCCGTCCCGACGATCGGGATCAGCGGCAGCAGGTAGCGCCCGGTGATCAGCGGGTCGCCCGAGCCGTTGACGAGCGCGCGGTAGGAGGCCAGGTGCAGGAACCCGAGCAGGCACACGACGGCGGCGGCCAGGATCACGAGCGCCGGCCAGCGCCGGCGGACCGCCGCGAAGCGGACGACGAGCACCGTGTAGAGCAGCACGAGCAGGAGCATCGCGGCGACCTGGATGAGGTCGTACGCCCAGTAGGGCAGATACACCTCGTAGGAGCCGAACACGCCGCCCAGGAACTGCTGGATGAACACCTGGCGGTAGCCGATCGCCGGGCCCAGGTGCGGCTGCATCGAGTCCAGTCGCGGGAGGTAGAACTGCCAGATCGAGCTCAGGAACTGGCGCACGCTGAACGCGGAGGAGTTGCCGAGGTTGACCTCGCCGCCGTAGAGGCCCCCGCCGGCGCCGGCCGTCACGACCTTGTAGGCGAGCAGCCCGACGAGCGCCACGCCGGCCGCGACGCCGGCGCTGAGCAGCGTCGTGCGGCCGGAGGGTCGCCGGCGCGCCCAGGCGACCACGAGCGCGAGCGGCAGCAGCGGCACGATCGCCAGGCCGCGGCCGTGGGTGAGCACGGAGGCGACCGTCAGCAGCGCGAGCAGCGCGCTGCGCTGCCAGGAGAGGCCGAGGCGGGCGGTGCGCACCGCGAGCCAGAGGAAGCACGCCCAGATCGCCGTCAGGCCGATGTCGGTGTTGACGATGCCGCTCATGAAGCCCGCCATCGGCAGGAGCGCGACGACCCCTGCCGCGACGGTCTGCGGCAGCCGCCGGCGCGAGATCTCCCCGGCGAGCAGCCAGGTGAAGACGACGGTGGCCAGCAGGAGCAGGCCGCTCAGCAGCCGCATGACGAACAGGCGGCCGAAGAAGCGCCCCCCGGGCGTGAGCGTCCAGCCGATCGCCTGGTAGGCGTAGTAGAGCGGCGGGTTCTTGGCGACGGAGTTCGGCCCATCGCCCGCTCCCGGCGCGCCCGCCGGGAGCTGCGCCTCGAAGTTGCGGAAGTTCTGCTCGTCGACCGGCGACCACGGCGGGCGCGCCGTGCGGTTCTGCAGCAGGCGCCCGTAGCCCAGGCCGTCGAGGGCCCCGGCCTCGTCCAGGCCGTAGATCTGGTTCCCGGTGGTCGAGGACGGGATGCTGCCGGTCTCCGCGAGATGCGCCACGTAGGCGACGTGCTCGGTCTCGTCCGGGCCCTGCAGGGGCGCCGTCGCAAGGCTCCAGGAGAGGGAGAGGACGGCGGCGACTGCCAGGAGCACGGCGAGCGAGAGCGGGACCCGGTGCAGGGCTGCGCGGATCCTGTTCATCAGCCGCGCAATGCTAGTGGCCCGCCCCGGTGCCCGTCCCCGCCGACCCGCGACTTTCGGGCCTTCCGCGCGTTCGACAACTAGAATCCCGGTGAGACTGCCGCAGTGACCCACTTCTCATGCATCGTCGTCGTCCCGGCCTTCAACGAGGCGGCGAACGTCTCCGCGGTCGTGCGTGACATCAACGCCCAGCTGCCGCACGCCGACGTGCTCGTCGTCGATGACGGGTCCAGCGACGAGACGTCCGCCTTCGCCGCGCGAGCCGGCGCGGCCGTGCTGCGGCTGCCGGTGAACTCCGGGTACGGGGTCGCGCTGCAGGCGGGCTACAAGTACGCGGTCGCCCACGGCTACCGCGTCGTGGCGCAGATGGACGCGGACGGGCAGCACAGCGCCGAGTACCTGCCGCGCCTGCTGGCGATCGTCGAGGACGGCGACGCCGACGTCGTGATCGGGTCGCGCTTCCTCGACGGGGACGGGCACTACACGCCGTCGATGGCGCGCAAGGTCGGCATGGAGCTCTTCGGGCGCGTCGCGACGATCGTGATGCGCCAGCCGATCTCCGATCCGACGTCCGGCTACCAGGTGATGTCGATCGACGTGGCGCGCTTCTTCACGACCGACGTCTACCCGGCCGACTATCCCGACGCGGACATCCTGATCCTGCTGCACCGCTCCGGCTACCGGGTGCGCGAGGTCGGGGTGCAGATGCGCATGCCCGAGGGCGCGAGCATGCACAGCGGGCATCGCAGCGTCTACTACGTGTACAAGATGATCCTCTCGATCGGGCTGACGCTGCTGCGTCCGCGCCCCACGGGATCGAGCTGATGGATCCGCGGATCCGCGTCATCACGATCGGCGGCGCGCTCGTCGTCCTGCTGCTCGTGATCGAGCTCGTCCGGCGGCGCAAGCTCAAGGAGGAGTACTCGGTCCTGTGGGTGGTGACCGCGTTCGTCGTCCTCGTGATGTCGATCTGGTACGGCCTGCTGAACGGCCTGACCCACCTGATCGGCGCCGTCGCTCCGGCGAGCACGCTGCTCTTCTTCGGCATGCTGTTCGTCCTCATCCTGCTGCTGCACTTCTCGGTGCGGATCAGCATGCTGGAACGGCGGCTGACCAAGCTCGTCCAGGAGATCGGGCTGATGTCGGCGACGGCGCCTGCGCGTCCCGACGACGCCGCCCCGGGCGAGGCGCCGGCACAGGAGCCTGCGCCGCTCCCGCGCATGCCCGAGCAGCCCGTGCGCTGAGCGCTCAGGCGCTCGTGCCGGCCCGCGCGGACGTCCCGAAGAGCTCGAGCAGGTCCTCGCCGCCGACATCCGGAGCCACGACGCGCCCGATCTGCAGCGGGTCGGCCGGCGACGGCGACGGGCCGTTGACGACGGCGACGGCGTAGCCCGCCGCCCGCGCGGCCTGTGCCACCGACGCGTCGACGTCGACGCCCGCGACGCCGAACGGGTAGGACAGCTCGACCGGCGCGCTCCCCAGCCAGGCCTGCAGGTCCTCGCGCGCGCCGGCGAGCTCGCTGACCCGTCGCGG
>JADGPM010000085.1 GCA_017882425.1 Solirubrobacteraceae bacterium | reverse complement strand
TGGGGCGCCAGAAGGGCCTGGGCCAGGTGCCGCAGGCGACGGTGAGCTTCCTCAAGTCGCTCGTCAAGCTGCCGGTCGCGATCGCCGGGTTCTTCGGGCTGCTGCTCGCCGCGTGGCTCACGCCGACACGCCTGCGCGTGCCGTTCGCGCTGCTCGTCGTCGGTCTCGGCACGTTCGTGCTCGTCGGCGCGGCGGGCCTCTCGGTCATCAACCGCTACCTGCTCGTCCCGTCCCTGATGGTGATGCTGTTCGCCGGCGTCGCGGCGGGCGGCTGGACGATGCTCCGGCCCGGGCTCGCGCGCAAGCTCTGGATCGCCGCCGCGGCCGGCGCGATCGCCTTCGCGCTCGTCTGGACGCTGCTGCGGGTCAACCTCAGCGGGCTCTTCACCGAGCTGCAGTTCCGCGGCGACTCGCGCGCCGGACTCGTCCAGCTGCTCGACAACCCGAAGGTGCGCGCCGCCGCGCGCTGCGGGCCGGTGACGACGCCGAACCACAAGCTGATCCCGGACGTGCGCTGGATCCTGAACCTCCCCGAGCACCGCGTCGTCGCGCGCAGCGACCTTCCCAATGCCGCGAAGGTCCACTCCGGACTGGCGATCCTCGCGGGCAACCGGGCGGTGCTGCTGCGCCAGGGGTTCAACCCGACCGACACCAGCCCGCAGGACACGGCGTTCAACCTGCCGCCCGCGGGCTACCGCTGGATCGCCGCGACGCCCTACTACGCGGCGTACGCGCGCTGCTCCGCGTAGCCGAGCAGACACCGGACGCCGGGGGTCGCCCCCTATCCTGGGATGCACGGTGCCCTCCACGGATCCCGACCACGTCCTCCTCGACCGCGCCATCGAGCTCGGACGTCGCGGCATGGGGCGCGTCAGCCCCAACCCGCTGGTCGGCGCCGTCGTCGTCCGGGACGGCACGGTGCTCGGCGAGGGCTGGCACGAGGAGTTCGGCGGGCCGCACGCGGAGGTCAACGCGATCCGCGCCGCCGGCGACGCCGACCTGCGCGGCGCGACCATCTACGTCTCGCTCGAGCCGTGCTGCCACGAGGGGCGCCAGCCGCCGTGCACCGAGGCGATCCTCGCGGCCGGCATCAGCCGCGTCGTCGTCGCCAGCGACGATCCGACCGAGAAGGCCAGCGGGCGCGGCCTGGGGATCCTGCGTGACGAGGGGGTCGAGGTCGTCGTCGCCAACGGCGACCTCGCTGCCCGGGCGCGACTCGAGAACCAGGCGTTCCGCAAGCACGCGCGGACCGGGCGCCCGTGGGTCCTCTTCAAGGCGGCGATGAGCCTCGACGGCAAGGTCGCCACGCGCAGCGGCGACTCCAAGTGGATCTCCGGCGAGGAGAGCCGGACGCTCGCGCACCACTGGCGTGCCGCAGTCGACGCGGTCGTCGTCGGCGTCGGCACCGCACTGGCGGACGACCCGCAGCTCACCGCACGGGTCCCGGGCGTGCACCGCCAGCCGCGCCGCGTCGTCTTCGACTCGACGGCGCGCCTGCCCGGCGACTCCCAGCTCGTCATCATGGCGCGCGAGATCCCGCTGACCGTCGTCACCTCGCGCGCGGCGCCGCGCGCGGCCGTCGAGCACCTCGAGATGGCCGGCGTGGAGGTCGTCGTGGCGACCGGCGAGAACGAGCCCGCGCGCGTCGCCTCGGCGCTCGACCAGCTCGGCGCGCTCGACACGCCCGTCACGGCGCTCCTCCTGGAGGGCGGCCCGCACCTCGCCGGGGCGTTTCTCGACGCCGGCGAGATCGACGAGGCGCGCCTCTTCCTCGCCCCGGTGCTCGTGGGCGGCAGGAGCGCCCGCGACCCGCTCGAGGGGGAGGGCGTCGAACGCATCGCCGACGCCATGCGCGCCATCTCGCTGACCTGCGAGCCCTCCGGCGAGGACGTCCTGCTGACCGCCCGGCTGCGGGAGTGGTAGCCGTGTTCACGGGCCTCGTCCAGGACCTCGGAGTGGTGACCGCACTCGACGCGACGGCCGACGGCGCACGCCTCGTCGTCCGCACGCCGCTGACCGCGGAGATCTCCGATGGCGACTCGGTCGCCGTCAACGGCGTCTGCCTGACGGCGACCGCGATCGACGACGGAGCCTTCAGCGCCGACGCGATGCACGAGACGCTGCGGCGCTCCTCGCTCGGCGCCGTCGAGGTCGGGGCGCGCGTGAACCTCGAGCTCGCGCTGCGCGCCGACCAGCGCCTCGGCGGGCACGTCATGCAGGGGCACGTCGACGGCGTCGGCCGCGTGCGCTCGATCGAGCCCGACGGCTTCGCGAGCGTCGTCAGCATCGACGCCGAGCCCGGGCTGCTGCGCTATGTCGTCGAGAAGGGCTCGATCGCGGTCGACGGCGTCTCGCTGACCGTGTCCCGCGTCGACGACGCGGGGTTCGCCGTGTCGCTGATCCCCGAGACCCTCGAGCGCACGAACCTCGGGACGATCCGTCCGGGCGCCGTCGTGAACCTCGAGGTCGACATCCTTGCCAAGTACGTCGAGAAGCTGATGGCCCACAGCGCCCTCCCAACCGAGACGAGCTCATGACTCCCCAGCAGACGCATGACGAGGTGCGCTTCGCCGCCATCGAGGAGGCCCTCGAGGACATCGCGGCGGGGAAGATGGTCGTCGTGGTCGACGACGAGGACCGCGAGAACGAGGGCGACCTCGTGATGGCGGCCGAGCACGTCACCCCCGACGCGATCAACTTCATGGCGATGCACGCGCGCGGCTGGATCTGCCTCGCGCTGACGCCCGAGCGCTGCGACGAGCTCGACCTGGAGCTCATGACGGCCAAGAACGACACACCGTTCGAGACGCCGTTCACCGTCACCATCGAGGCCCGCGAAGGCGTCACGACCGGCATCAGCGCCGCCGACCGCGCGCACACCATCAAGACCGCCGTCGATCCCGCCAACGGCCCCGACAGCATCGTCAAGGGCGGCCACGTCAACCCGCTCAAGGCCAAGCCCGGCGGCGTGCTCGAGCGCACCGGCCACACCGAGGCCAGCGTCGATCTCGCGCGCCTGGCGGGCTGCGTCCCGGCCGGCGTGATCTGCGAGGTGATGAACGAGGACGGGTCGATGGCACGCGTCGGCGACCTGCAGGCCTACTGCTTCAAGCACGGGCTGCGCATGGTCACGATCGCCGACCTGATCGCCTACCGCCGCCGGCACGACAAGCTCGTCGAGCGCGTCGTCGCGACCTCGATGCCGACCGCCTTCGGCGACTTCACGGTCGTCGGCTACCGCTCGCTGGTCGACGACAAGCACCACGTCGCGCTCGTCAAGGGGGAGGTCGAGGGCCACGAGGACGTGCTCGTCCGCGTGCACTCCGAGTGCCTGACCGGCGACGTCTTCCATTCGCTGCGCTGCGACTGCGGCGAGCAGCTCGAGGCGGCGCTCGCGCAGATCGAGGCCGAGGGCGAGGGCGTCCTGCTCTACCTCGCCCAGGAGGGGCGCGGCATCGGCCTGCTGAACAAGCTGCGGGCCTACAAGCTGCAGGAGGAGGGCTACGACACCGTCGAAGCGAACCTCCAGCTCGGGCTGCCCGCCGACCTGCGCGACTACGGCATCGGCGCGCAGATCCTCGTCGACCTGGGGCTCAGCTCGATCCGCATCCTCACGAACAACCCGAAGAAGATCCGCGGGCTCGAGGGCTACGGCCTCTCGGTCAGCGCGCAGATCCCGATCGAGCACCCGCCCAACGAGCACAACCAGGCGTACATGCGGACCAAGAAGCACCGCATGGGCCACATCCTCCACCACCAGGGGCTCAACCTCGACGAGGAGATGCTCCACGCCGAGCGCGAGCAGGATCGCGACGCGCGCGAGGAGGACCGCCGATGAGCGCCGCGGACCGGCGCTACGCGATCGTCGTCGGGCGCTTCTACGCGGACCTTGCCGAGCGGCTCGTCGCGGGTGCCCAGGGCGCGTTCGCCGAGGCGGGCGCGGGGGAGGCCGACGTCTTCGACGTCCCCGGCGCCTTCGAGCTGCCGATGGCCGCCCAGCTCTGCGCACAGAGCGGGCGCTACGCCGGCGTCGCCTGCCTGGGCGCCGTCATCCGGGGCGAGACCGACCACTACGACTACGTCTGCGCCGAGGCCGCGCGCGGCATCCAGGACGTCCAGCTGCGCACGGGCGTCCCGTGCGCCTTCGGCGTGCTGACCGTCGACACGCTCGAGCAGGCGCTCGCGCGCTCGGGCGGCGGCAAGCGCGACTCCGGGCGTCACGCCGCGGAGGCGGTGCTGGCACTCGACGCCGTGAAGGACCGCCTGGCGCAGACGCACCCCACGGGGGCCTGAGCGCGCGGTACGATCGTCGGGCGATGGGCTCCAAGGACGCAGCGATCCTCCTGACGGCGGTCGTCCACGTCATCGGGACCCTGCTGCTCATCTGGCTCCTGATCCACGGCCAGGAGGACCGCCCGGACCTGCGCGGCTGGTGGCGCGGCGACGACGGGCCGCACGACCCGCAGCCGCGTGACGAGCCGCCCGCGCCCACCGGCGGAGGCCTCCCGCTCCCGGGCGCCGGGCCGAGCCCGGTGCGCCTGCGCGAGCCCGGCCGCATCGCCGGCGGTTACGAGCGCCCCGCGCGCCGGCCCGCGCACGAGCCCGCGCGGCGTCCCGAGCGCGTCTGAGCCTCGCGGCGGCACGGTCGCTACACTCCTGCGCCTCATGGCAAAGGTCTGTTACAGCTGCGGGAAGGGGCCGGCATTCGGCCAGAGCCGCAGCCACTCGATGGTCGCGACGAAGCGGCGCTTCAATCCGAACCTCCAGAAGGTCCGGATCCTCGACGACGGCACCCCGCGTCGCAAGAACGTCTGCACCCGCTGCCTCAAGGCCGGCAAAGTCACCAAGGCCGCCTGAGGGCCGCCTCGCGGCGCACGGAGCCACCCGTGCGCCGAGGTCCGTGCATTCGCACTGTCCCTCGTCGACGTGCGGCGCGATCCATCCGCGAATCGGGCCTCATGCGGCCTCGGTAGGTCCGTTTGGGCGCGCTGACGTTCTCCGGCGCGGGCACTAGGCTCTTTCGCTGTGCCTGAGTCCTCTTCGAGTCTTGCGCGGTTTCGGGCGACGCTCGAGGGTGCGCTCGTGCACCTGGAGCAGCGCCGCGAGGAGATCAACGACCTGAACGTCTTCCCGGTCGCCGACGGCGACACGGGGGACAACATGGTCCTCACGCTGGAGGCCTGCCTCGCCGAAGTCGACCGTCTTGCGCAGGCCAACGGCGAAGGTGCGCTCGGGGACATCGAGCGCACGGAGATCGTCGACTCGGTCGCGCGCGCCGCGCTGCTCGGGGCGCGCGGCAACAGCGGCGTCATCCTCTCCCAGCTGATCCGCGGGGCGGCCGAGGAGCTCGTCTCGCGGCCCGGCGAGCTGATCGACCCGGTGCTCGTCGGCGCGGCGATGGCGCGCGCCGCGCAGCGTGCCTACGCGTCCGTCCGCCAGCCGGCCGAGGGCACGATCCTCACGGTGATGCGCGACATGGCGGCCGCGATCGCGACCGAGCTGGCCCATGGCGGCGACGTGCGCCTGGCGCCCGACGCCGATCCGGCCGAACAGGACGCGCGCATCGCCGACGTGCTCGAGAAGGCCGTGCGCGCGGGCGAGGAGTCGGTGCGCCGTACGCCCGAGCTGCTGCCCGCCCTGCGCGATGCCGGGGTCGTCGACGCCGGCGGCTACGGCGTCGTCGTGCTGTTCGCCGGCTGCGTGTCGGCGCTGCGCGGAACCGGCGCGCCCGAGGTCGAGCACCACCGTCCGCCGGCGCGCGTCACGCACCCCGAGCACGAGTCGTCGACCTTCCGCTTCTGCACGAACTTCGCGGTCACCGCCGCGCCGGGCGCCGAGCTGGAGGGGACCCCGCACTACGTCCGCCTGCTCGAGGACGTCGGCGACTCGGTCCTCGTCGTCGGCGACCACGTGACGCTGCGCATCCACGTCCACACCGACGAGCCGCAGGCCGCGACGGCGCTCTTCGACGGAAGGGGCGAGGTCTCGCGGCTCGACGTGGCCGACATGCACGCGCAGATCGCCGAGCGCGAACGCCGGCTCGAGGCCGACGCCGTCGGGCGCCCGGCGGACCGCCGCTGCGGCGTGCTGGCGATCGTGTCAGGGTCCGGGATCGCGTCGATGTTCCGCGACCTCGGATGTGAGGTCCTCGACGGCGGCGCGACGATGAACCCCTCGACGTACGACATCCTCGCCGGGATCCACGCCGTCCCCGCCGAGCAGGTCGTCGTGCTGCCGAACAGCAGCAACATCTTCATGGCCGCCCAGGCGGCCGCCGAGATGTCCGAGAAGGCCGTGCGTGTCGTGTCCTCCTCCGAGCAGCAGGCCGGCCTGGCGGCCGCGCTGGCGCTGTTCCCGGATCGGGGCGCGGCGGAGAACGCCGAGCTGATGGAGGACGCGCTGGCCGACGTGCGCACCGGCGCCGTCGCGCCGGCCGCGCGCGCGGACGCCCAGGGCCGCTTCGCGGTCGGCGACGCCGTCGGCTACGTCGGCGACGAGCTCGTCGCCTGGGGCGAGCCGGCCCAGACGCTGCGCGCGGTGCTCGAGCAGCTCACCCAGGATGCCGAGCTCGTCACGGTCATCCACGGCGACGGCGCGCCGCTCGGCGAGGACGAGATCGTGGCGCTCGCCCCCGGCGGCGTGGAGCTGGAGTTCGGGCAGGGCGGCCAGCCTTCGCGCTGGTGGCTGTTGTCCGCCGAGTGAAGGACGATGGCACGGTGCAGCCGCCGCCGCCCTGCGCATTCGCCGAGACCGCGCCGCCGAGCGCCGGGCAGCTCGCCGGTGCGCCGTGGAGCGCGCCGCACCAGGCGCCGCTGCGCGAGGCCCTGCGCCTGACGAACGACAAGGAGCGCGAGGGCGCCGCGATGCTCGGCATCGCGACCGTCGGCGACCTGCTCGAGCACCTGCCGCGCGACCGGCGCGAGGCGCGCGCCGTCGGGGCACTCAGTCAGGGTGAGCAGGCGACCGTCGTCGTGGAGGTCCGCTCGATCGCCTCGCGCCCGGTGCGCCGGCGCGGGATGCGCCCGATCGTCGAGGCCGTGGTCGCCGACGAGACCGGGCAGATGAAGGTCGCGTTCTTCAACCAGCCGTGGCTCGTGCGCCGCTACCCGGCCGGGACGCGGCTCGTCCTGCACGGCACCTTCGACGCCCGCAACCGCTTCCGCGTCACCTCGCACGCGCCGACCGCGGAGGGTGTCGGCGGCGAGGGCCAGGTCGCCCACTACCCGGCTACCGACGGGCTCTCCTCGACGCAGATCCTCGCGCTCGTCCGCGAGCACCTGCCCGCGGCCCGGATGGCGCTCGAGCCGCTCCCCGGGCGGCTGCGCGCACGTCACCGCCTGCCGTGCCGCCCCGCCGCGCTGCTCGCCGCGCACTCCGGAGATCTCGAGGCCGCACGCCGGCGCCTGGCCTTCGACGAGCTGCTGCTCGCCCAGCTCGACCTCCTGCGCCGCCGCGCGCATCGCCGCGGCGCCGTCGGTGCGCCCGTGCTCGCGGGCTCCGGGGACGGGCCCCAGGCCGGGCTGCTGGAGCGCTGGCTGACCGAGCTGCTGCCGTTCACGCCGACCGGTGACCAGCAGCGGGCGATCGCGAGCGTCACGGACGATCTCGCGCAGCCCCACCCGATGCAGCGCCTGCTGATGGGCGAGGTCGGCTCGGGCAAGACGGTCGTGGCGCTCGCCGCGATGTTGCGCGCGGTCGAGCACGGCCACCAGGCCGCGCTGATGGCGCCGACAGAGACGCTCGCCGAGCAGCACTTCGCCACGCTGCAGGCGCTGATGCCGGGCGAAGCGGTGCCGGCCGCGCTGCTGACCGGCTCGACGACGGCCGCGCGCCGCGCCGACACGCTCGGCAAGCTCGCCAGCGGCGAGCTGAGCCTCGTCGTCGGAACGCACGCGCTGATCGAGGACGACGTGCGATTCGACCGCCTCGCCGTGGCGGTCGTCGACGAGCAGCACCGCTTCGGCGTGCGCCAGCGCGCCGCGCTCGACGCCAAGGCGGCGGGCGAGGGCCAGACACTCGCCCCGCACGTGCTCCACATGACCGCGACGCCGATCCCGCGCACGCTCGCCCTGCTCGGGTACGGGGACCTCGACGTGACCGAGCTGCGCGAGCTGCCACGCGGGCGCCAGCCGATCGACACGCATGTCGCCGGCGGCGAGCGCGAGCGCTCGCGTGCCTACGAGCGCATGCGCGAGGAGCTGCGCGCCGGGCGTCAGGCATACGTCGTCTGCCCGCTGGTCGCCGAGTCGGAGGCGCTGCAGGCGCGCGCCGCGACGGCGGAGTACGAGCGCCTGGCGGCGACCGAGCTCGCCGACTTCCGCGTCGCGCTGCTCCACGGGCAGATGCGCTCGGCCGAGAAGTCGGCGGTGATGCGGGCGTTCGCGGCGGGGGAGACGGACGTCCTGGTCGCGACCACGGTGATCGAGGTCGGCGTCGACGTGCCGAACGCGACGGTGATGCTCGTCGAGGATGCCGAGCGCTACGGCATCTCTCAGCTGCACCAGCTGCGCGGGCGCGTCGGGCGCGGCGAGCACCGCTCGCTCTGCCTGCTGTTCGGCCCCAAGCAGTCCGAGCGCCTCGCGGCGCTCGCCGAGCACGCCGACGGCTTTCGCCTCGCCGAGATCGACCTGCGGCTGCGCGGCGAGGGCGAGCTCACCGGCACGAGGCAGTCGGGGCTCGCGGCGTTCCGCTTCGCCGTGATGCCCGGGGACGGCGAGCTGCTCGAGCGCGCGCGCGCAGCGGCGCGCGACATGCTCGACGCCGACCCGGCGCTCGAGCGGCCCGAGCACGTCCTGCTCGCGGACGCCCTGCGCGCCGCGCACGGCGAGGTCTCGCGCATCGCGATCGCGGCGTGAGCACCCGCGACGACAGCGACCGGGCGCGCCGAGCGAACTCCGGCGCGCTGTCGGCGTGAGGATCGTCGCCGGGAGCCTCGGCGGGCGGCGGATCGCCGTGCCGAAGGGGGAGGGGACCCGGCCGACGAGCGACCGGGTTCGCGAGGCGCTGTTCGCGATGCTCGGCCCGCTCGACGGTGAGCGCGTCCTGGACCTCTTCGCGGGCTCCGGCGCACTCGCGTTCGAGGCGCTCTCACGCGGGGCCGCGACGGCCGTCCTCGTCGAGCGCGACCGCCGCGCGGCTGACGTGATCCGGGCCAACGCGGCGACGCTGGGGCTCGGTGACGAGGACGTCTCGGTCCGCCAGATGCCCGCCGCGACGGCGGTCCGCACCGCACGCGAACGCGGCGAGGCATACGATCTGGTCTTCCTCGACCCGCCATACCGGCAGGCAGCAGCGCTCGGAACCGAGCTCGCGGTCGCCCTCGCACCGCTGCTCGTCGCCGGCGCGCGCGTCGTGACGGAGAGCGATCACCGCCTCCCACTCGACCTCCCGCTCCCGATCAGCCACGAACGCCGTTACGGCGACACGCTCATCCGCATCCACACCGCATGACTCCCTCCAATCGCATCGCCGTCTGCCCCGGGTCCTACGACCCGATCACGCGCGGGCACATCGACGTCATCACCCGCAGCGCCGCCCTCTTCGACGAGGTCGTCGTCGCCGTCGTCAACCTGCCGGTCCGCAAGGGCAAGACGCTCTTCGACATCGACGAGCGGCTCGGCCTGATCGCGGACGCGACAGAGCACCTGGAGAACGTCCGCCCGGAGCCCTTCGACACGCTCGTCGTCGAGTTCGCGCTGAAGATCGGGGCCAAGACGATCGTCAAGGGCCTGCGCGCGATCTCCGACTTCGAGTACGAGTTCGAGATGAACCAGCTCAACCGGATGCAGGCGCCCGACATCGAGTCGCTCTATCTGATGGCGAGCCCGCAGTACAGTTTCCTGAGTTCCAGCGGGATCAAGGAACTCGCGATGTTCGGCGGGAAGATCGACGATCTCGTCACACCAAAGGTTGCGCAGCGCTTGAAGGAAGAGCTCGCCCGGTAACGAAAGCCACCCTGCTATGGACGTCCTGGTACTGATCGACAAGCTGGATGACCTCATCCACAACGCGAAGCCCGTTCCGCTCACGGATCAGGTGCGTGTGGACAAGGAGGAGATCTACGACATCCTCGATCAGATGCGCGCCACGATCCCCGAGGAGATCAAGCAGGCGCGCTGGATCGTCAAGGAGCGCCAGGAGATGCTCGCCGAGGCCAAGCGCGAGGCCGAGCGCATCATCAAGGAGGCACGCGAGAAGCAGTCCCAGCTGATCGCGCAGGAGGAGGTCACGCGCCAGGCCGAGCGCGGCGCCGAGGACATCATCGAGGACGCCCGCGGCCGCGAGCGCGAGATCCGGCTCGGTGCGGAGGACTACGCCGACGAGATCCTCGGCACCCTGGAGGTCAACCTCTCGAAGTTCATCGCCGCCGTCCAACGCGGGCGCGACCGGCTCGCCGGGCGCCACGAGGACGACGCGGACGACCGCGCGGCGTAGGTGGCGTCGCCGGCTCGATCCCGGCTCCGCCGGGTCGAGTTGTGCGAAAGCGGCCCTGACGCGCCCTGGCGGGCGCCGTTCAGCCCGGCGCGATGAACGTCAGCGTCCGTCGCAGCGACAGGCGTCCCCGCTTCGGCATCCGCAGGGTGACGATCACCGCGCGGCGCGTGAACGGCGACGAACGGGTCGCGCGCAGGCGCTGGATCTGCACCCTCGTGCCGTGGCCGCCGGAGATCGTGGCGACGTAGCCGCCCTGCTGCACGCGGACGCGGATCGTGTGCCCGTGGAGCACCCGGGAACGGCTGCGGACGATCCGGCAGTGCGAGGTGCTGCCCGTGCACGCGCGCGTCGCGGCGGGGTGCGGGGACCAGATCGGGAGCGACAGGCGGACGGTCGAGCCGCCCGGGGCCGTGATGTCCCAGCTCGTGCGGATGCGGTCGGGCAGGAACCGGTGGCCGATGACGATGCGGATCCCGCCGCGCCGGACCCAGCTGCGCGCGAGCAGCGAGGTGAACGTCCCGCGCGGCCTGCGGAGGTGCAGGCGCCAGCGGCGCACGACGGTGCGGCCCGTCCAGCGCCGGCCCGGCTGCGTGTCGAGCGTGAGGCCCGAGCGCGTGCGCACGGCCAGGCTCAGCGCCGCTGCGTGTGCGCCGCCGATCCCGGTCAGCGGGTTGCCGTCGGCGCCGAGGATGCGCGCCGGCTCGAGCCCGCCGTAGGCGAGCGTCGGCTGGGGCTGGATCAGGGCGGTGCTGTACGCCGGCGTCGAGACGGCGAGCCTCCCGATGTCCGCATCCAGTGCGTAGAACGGCGGCGGCTCGGACTTCGGCGCTGCTCCCAGGCCGCGGTCGGCCGCCTCGGCCGCCAGCAGCCCGAAGCGCGAGGCGATCAGCTCCGGGTCGTTCGCCTGCGAGCCGTCGTGGCCCTGCAGGCCGAACAGCCGGGAGGGGAGCAGGCTGCGCGGGTAGGCGCGGGTGCGCTGCTCGTAGAGGGTCATCGCCCGGTCCAGGATCCAGCCGGCCCGCGCGCGCAGGGTGGGCCCCGCGAGCTGGGTCGAGGTCGCGAGGGTCAGCGGCCCGGCGAGCGCGAGCGGCCAGTAGCGCTGCAGGTGCCAGCGATTGGAGCCCAGCCCGGTGTCCCAGTTCAGGTAGCCCGTGTGGGTCCACTCGCCGTACACGACGCGCTGCGCCCAGGCGCGCAGCAGGTTCACCTGCCCGGCCGCCAGCGGGCGCATCCCGGCGGCGAGCGCGGCGTCGTACTGGTCGAGCCCGCTGAAGACGATGTTCCCGTACTCCGAGGTCGACGTCCGGTTCGCGGGCAGCGACGTCGGGCGACCCGGGATGTAGTGCAGCCCCAGGCCCGCGGTCAGCGGCGCGGCGTGGCTCGGCGAGCCGCTGCGCGCCTGGGTGAGGAACCGCACGAGCTGCCGGCGGTAGTCCCCCGTCAGCAGGTCCGCGGCGCCCGTCACCTCATGGTCCGCGCCGTACATCGCAGCCGGCCAGTTGAACTGCCCCAGCACGATCGCGGGATAGCGGTAGAACGGCGAGCGGGCCACGCGGTCGACGTGATCGGCGATCAGGGCGACCTCCTCGTCGCTCAGCCCGAGAGCGTCGCGTGCGCGGAATGCGGTCGCCAGCGCGGCGGCGACCTGCGGGTCCAGCGACACGTGCTGGCGTCCGACCTCGTAGTCGGTGCCGCTGTCCCAGCCGGGGCTGTGCGGCTCGGCCGGCTCGCCGCCGCGCGAGGGCGGCGGCTTGCCGGAGACGTACGCCGGTGCGCGCAGGAAGTGGTCGACGATGGTGCGGGCGCGATCGTCGCGCCGCTCGGGCCCCGGGGGGCGGTCGTGCAGCGCCGCGAGCGCGTAGAGCTCCAGCATGTTCGCGTTCAGGCGGCTGTTGACCCCGTCCTCGTGCACGAGGAAGACGCCGCGATCCCCCGCCCACGAGGATTCGAGATCCTGCGCGCGGCGCGCCGCGAACGCCCAGTAGCCCGCGTCATCGCTCGCGCGGGCGCTCGCAGGGCCGACGACCACGAGCAGCAGGAGCAGCGCGGCGGCGCACAACAGGGATGTGTGTCTGATCACCGGCATCGAGCGCCGCCGCCCGGCACCGGGCGCGACGCCGACCAGTATCGGTCCTCCAGCGGACTGAAAAGCGGGGCGGACGGTCGGTGCAGCGCGCCGGTCAGGCGACCGGCGGCGGCGCGTCGTCCGCGCCCGAGGCGCTGAGCAGCCCCCGGATCTCGTCGAGGTGGCCGCGAACGGCCTTCTCGAGCGTGTCGAGCACGTCGCCGGCGGACTCGATGCCCTTCGTCGCGGCGGTGAGGTTGCTGCGGATCTTGCGCACGTCCTTGAGTGCCTGCAGCGCCTTGTCGGCCTGCTGGCCGATCGCGCCGGCGTCGAGCCGCTCGTCGGCGTCCTCACGGGCGAGCAGCACCCGGGCACGTGCCAGCATGTACGCGACCTCGAGCGTCAGCGACCCCTCGTCGGCGTTCCACGTGACGACCATCTTGTCGCCGTGGTACTCGCTCAACGGGCGCATGCCGGTCGGAAGCTCGCCCTCGGAGGGCACGACCAGCACCGCGAAGTCGGCATTGCGCGCTGCGAGCGCCCCGTCGAGCTCGCGGACCGCCTCGGGCTGCGACAGCCGGCGGTCCTTGGCCTCGAAGGCGATCCTGCCCTGCGCGGGCCCGTCACACATCCCGATGTCGATGACGACGTCGCCCTTCTTGCTGCGGCCCGCGTCGCTGCGGTCCCCGACGGCCGTGACGACGTCGCTGCGCGGCGCGGCGAGCGCGGCGAGCGCGTCGCCGACCTGCTCCTCGTAGGTGCGTCCCTTGGCCGTGCCCTTCTCGGCCTCCTCGGCGACGGCCTCGACCTTGTCCTGCTCGGCCTTCAGCGCCGCGACCTCGGCCTTCAGCGCGACGATCGTCTCGTTCATCGCGATCAGGTGCTGCTGCTGATGCGAGGAGGCCTGCTTGATCGCTCCGAGCGCCGACTGCTGGAACTGCCCGAGCGGGTTGCTCGCGTCGGTCGCGCTGAACTGCTTGGCGAGCGCCTCGCGATGCGTGCGCAGCAGGTCGTCCACGAGCGCCTTGACCTGATGCTGCACGGCGTCGCTGGACCCTGCGCCGAAGTGCTTCTCCAGGAGCTTGGGCACGACGCCCGCCTCGGCGCCGAACGCGACGTCGATGCGCTGGGTCAGGTCGCTGCCCACGGTCTGCGCGCGCAGCGTGAAGCGCTGCTCGAGCTCGCGTGCCTGACGCTCGAACTCGGCCTTGACGAACTCGGTGTCGGCGGCGGTCTGCTCGCGCCCGATGACCCGCGCGCCGATCTCGATCGCCTGCAGCACCAGCGTCTCCAGCGGCTCACCGGCGTCCGAGCGCTCACGGGCGAGCGCGACCGCCCGCTCATCGTCCACGACGAGGCTGTCGATGCGGATGCGATCGCCGGTGAGGACGACGCGGTTGGGGCGAAGGGGTGTGGCGGCTTCCATGAGTGGTGAGTCGCACGGTACGCCCGTGATCTGACGGAACGCATGCGATCGTGCGTTCGCGCCCGCCAGATACGCTCGCGCCGTGGACGAGCTCGGTGCGGTGCTCGAAGGCGCAGGCGGCATCGACGCGCCGGCCGAGCTGCGCGCCCGCCTGCACGCGCTGCTCGCCGCCGAGCTCGCGCGGGGCGAGGCGGAGCTCGCGAGGAGCCGCTCCGGCTACGACGCGCCCGTGACCGTCGCGTTCGCCCCGGAGGCCGCGGGCGGCATCCGCGCCGTCGTCCCGGTGGTGCCCGCGCTGCGCGCCGACCCCGATGCGGCGCCCGAGCGCGCATGGCTGCTGACGGCAGCCGCCGTGGGGGCGCTCGCCCAGGCCGGCGCAGGCGCCGACGAGCTGACGGCGGGCGTCTGGGATGGACTCCTGGCCCTGCGGGCGCCCGGCGGCGAGGTGGAGCTTGCGCCGCTGGCGTTCGAGGAGCAGGTGGCCGGCGTCGATCGCCTTCGCGCTCGCGCGCTCGTCGTCCCGGCCGCCGTCCTGGAGAGCGCGGGCGACCTGCGCGAGCCGCTCGGCGCCGCGCATCCGCTGAAGGTGGCCGCCCGGATCGCCGCGCTCGGCGGCCGCCCGGCGGACCCCGCCTCCGTCGCAGAGCACGAGGAGGCCGTGCTCGCGGCGCTCGAGGGGGCGAGCCCGCAGGTCGCCCGCCCGCACGAGGACCCGGACCCCTCGCGCCGGGTCGCACGGCGCATCCTCCAGCGACTCGACGGCATGGGGAAGTGGGGCGGCTACCACACCGACATCACCCACCTCGCGCGGGGGTTCGCCGCCAACGACCGCGCGCTCGCCGGCGCGGTCGGCGAGGCGCTGCTCGCGGCCGGGCTGCTGCGGGAGAAGCCGAGCGTCGGCCAGCGCCACGTCTTCCTCGACCCGGGCCGGGCGGGCGACATCCGGGCGCTGATCGACGCGGGCACGCTTCCGCCGGGCCTGCGCCTTCCCTGAGGTACGCTCGCGCGGTGGCCCCTCTCGGACTCGACCGTCTCGGCGACCCATTGTTCCTCGGCCGGACGCTCGTCCGCGCCGGGCTCGTGCGACCCGAGCGCCCCGACCGCCTCGTGCGGGCGCTCGACGTGCTGCGGCGCTGGGGGCCGACGATCGCCGCCGGCTACAGCGCCGGCGCGATCCGCCGCCCGGATGCCGTGGCGATCGTCGACGAGCGCGGCACGCTCACCTTCGCCGAGATCGACCGCCGCACGAACGCCCTGGCGCGCGCGCTGGCCGAGCACGGCGTCCGCGCCGGCGACGGCGTGGCCGTGCTCGCGCGCAACCATCGCTGGTTCGTCGAGGCATCGGTGGCGATCGGCAAGCTCGGGGCCAACGCGCTCTACCTCAACACGATGTTCGCCGCGCCGCAGATCGCCGACGTCTGCGACCGCGAGCAGCCCGTCGCGATCATCCACGATGAGGAGTTCGCCGCCTTCGTCGCGCAGGCGGCGAAGGGCCGTGAGCGCTTCGTCGCGTGGTCCGACCATGCCGACCCTGAGGGCGCGCCGACGCTCGAGGACCTGATCGCGGGCCGTTCGGAGGCGTCGCTCGAGCCGCCCGATGCGGCGGGCAAGCTCGTGATCCTCACGAGCGGCACCACCGGCACGCCGAAAGGCGCCCAGCGCAAGCAGCCCGACTCCCTCGCGCCCGTGGCGGCGCTGCTCGACGCGATCCCGCTCCACGCCCGCGAGCGCACGATGATCGCCGCGCCCATGTTCCACTCGTGGGGGATGGCGCACTTCCTCATCGCCATGTCGCTGGGCTCGACGCTCGTCGTGCGCCGGCGCTTCGACCCAGAGGACACGCTCGCCGCGATCGCCCACCACCGCGCGACCGCGCTCGCCGTCGTCCCGGTGATGCTCCAGCGGATCGTCGAGCTGCCCGACGAGGTCGTCGCGAAGTACGACTGCTCGTCGCTGCGCGTCATCGCCGTCAGCGGCAGCGCGCTGCCCGGCGAGCTGGCGCTGAAGGTCATGGACCGCTTCGGCGACGTGCTCTACAACCTCTACGGCTCGACCGAGGTGGCGTGGGCGACGATCGCCGGGCCGGCCGACCTGCGCGCCGCGCCCGGCACCGCCGGCCGTCCGCCCCACGGCACGGTCGTCCGGCTCTTCGACAAGGACGGCGCCGAGGTGCAGCACGGCGTCACCGGGCGCATCTTCGTCGGCAACGAGATGGCCTTCGACGGCTACACGGGCGGCGGTGGCAAGGAGGTCCTCGCGGGCCTGATGTCGACCGGAGACGTCGGCCACTTCGACCCCGACGGGCGCCTCTTCATCGACGGGCGCGACGACGAGATGATCGTCTCAGGCGGCGAGAACGTCTTCCCGCGCGAGGTCGAGGATCTGCTCGCCGAGCACCCGGGCGTCGTCGAGGTCGCCGTCCTCGGCGTGCCGGACGACGACTGGGGCGAGCGCCTGCGCGCGTTCGTGGTCCCGGTCGACGGCATGGGCGTCACCGCGAAGGACCTGCAGGCCCACGTGCGCGAGAACCTCGCGCGCTTCAAGGTGCCGCGCGAGATCGTGTTCCTCGACGAGCTGCCGCGCAACCCGACCGGCAAGGTGCTCAAGCGCGAGCTGGCCGACCGCGCATAGGGGGACCCTCCGCGGGCGTCCGGCCGCGCTTCGAGTCGCACCGCGGCATCCATGCCGCCCTTGACCGGCCGGGCGCTCTCGGCGCCTAGCCCCTCCACTTGATCGAGCAGCCCACCGGCTCGGTCAGCGGCGTGGCGACCGGGCGCCCCGCGAGCACGTCGTCCAGCGCTGCGCGCAGCCAGGCGGCGTGCCGGCCGGGGTCGTCGCTGTCGGCGTCCGGTGCACCGCGGTAGGCGAGCAGGCCGTCGGCGTCGAGGACGAAGACGTCCGGCGTCGTCTTCGCGTCGTAGGCCCGCGCGACCTCCTGCGTGGCGTCGTGCAGATAGGGCATCGGCCAGTCCTGCGGCTCGCGCGCCACGCGCTCCTTCATCGCCGCGTACGAGTCGCGGGGGTAGCGCTCCGCGTCGTTGCTGTTGATCGCGAACATCACGACCCCCTGCGCGGCGTAGTCGCGCGCCACGTCGGCGATGCGCTCGTGCCAGGCGAGCGCGTAGGGGCAGTGGTTGCAGGTGAAGACGACGACGGTCGCCGGCGCGCCGCCCGCGGCATGGAGCGCCCCGGAGGTGTCCGGCAGCACGAAGGCGGGGGCGGGGGATCCGAGGGCGAGGGTCATGCCGGGGGCGTCCTTCCGTGGTCGGCCAGCGCGGCGCGGAGCGCGTCGCGCACGTCGTGGGGGTCGGGGACGGGCGAGATCCGCCCGTCGCGCCGATGGTAGATGCGGCACGTCAGCAGCACCGGCTCACCGCCGGGGTCGACGACGTCGCGCCCGTCGATGCGGATCGTCGGCGAGCCGGTGAACCGCTCGCGCGCCGCATCGGCGTCGCTGCGCACCTCGCGCACCGTGACCGCCTGCGGGTCGAGCCCCGTGGCGGCGAGCTCCTCGCGCAGCTCGGCGAGCGCCCGGGGATGCGACGGGCATCCCTCCCAGTAGAGGAGCTCGACCAGCGGTGCGCTCACGGGACGAGCACCGCCGCGCCCTCGAGGCCGCCGGCGCGGATCGCGTCGAGCGCATCCTCGGCCTGCTCCAGGGCGAACGTCGTGACGCGCGTGCGCACCGGGACCTGCGGCGCAAGCTCGAGGAAGTCGCGACCGTCGGCGCGCGTGAGGTTGGCGACCGACCGCACGCTGCGCTCCTCCCAGAGGATCTCGTACGGGAACGCGGGGATGTCGCTCATGTGGATTCCCGCGCAGACGACCACGCCGCCGCGGTCGAGCGCGCGCAGCGCCGCCGGCACCAGCTCGCCCGCGGGGGCGAAGATGATCGCGGCGTCCAGGGGCTCGGGCCCGGGCGCGAGCGCGTCGCCCGCCCACGCGCAGCCCAGCTCGAGCGCGAAGCGCTGCGCCGCGAGATCGTCGGCGCGCGTGAAGGCGAACACGCGGCGGCCCTCGTGGCGCGCGGTCTGGGCCACGATGTGCGCCGCCGCGCCGAAGCCGTAGAGCCCGAGCCGCTGCGCCGCGCCCGTCATCCGCAGGGCGCGGTGGCCGATCAGGCCCGCGCACAGCAGCGGCGCGACGTCGAGATCGCCGTAGCCGTCCGGCAGCGGGAAGCAGAAGCGCTCGTCGGCGACCGTCCACTCGGCGAACCCGCCGTCGATGTCGAGTCCGGTGAAGCGCGCGCGCACGCAGAGGTTCTCGCGGCCCTGAAGGCAGAAGCGGCACTGCCCGCACGTCCAGCCGAGCCACGGCACGCCGACGCGGGTGCCGCTCGCCGTCGTCGTGCCGGCCCCGGCCCCCTCGACGGTCGCGACGATCTGATGGCCCGGGACGATCGGCAGGCGCCGTCCGCGCACCTCGCCGTCACGCACGTGCACGTCGGTCCGGCAGACGCCGCAGGCACGCACGCGCAGCAGCAGCTCGCCGGGCCCCGGCTCGGGGACGGCGCGCTCGACGAGCCGCAGCGGGTGGCAGGGCTCCTCGAGGATCATCGCGCGCACCGGCGCATCTTCTACCCTCGAAGCCGTGCCCGCCAGAGCCGACAGCTTCGACCTCGCCGCACAGAGCCTGCGCTCGGGCGAGGCCCGGCAGATCGACCTCGAGGTCCCGCTGGGGAACTTCACCTTCGGCGCCGACGAGTACGTCACCGAGCCCGCGCTCGCGCCCGTCCGGCTCGACGTCTCGCGCATGGTCGGCAACGGCTGGGCGCTGCGCCTGCGTTTCGCCGCGGCCCTGCGCGGACCGTGCATGCGCTGCCTGCAGCCGGCGGCGCCCGTGTTCACCGTCGACGCCCGTGAGATCGACCAGCCGGGCAGCGAGGACGAGGAGCTCTCGAGCCCGTACGTCGAGGGCACCGAGATCGACCTGCACGCCTGGGCGCACGACGCGCTCGCCCTCGCACTGCCCACGCAGGTGCTCTGCCGCGAGGACTGCGCGGGCCTGTGCGCCCGCTGTGGGGCCGACCTCAACGCCGAGCCGGGCCATGCGCACGAGCCCGAGATCGACCCGCGATGGGCGAAGCTCGGCGAGCTGAAATTCGACTGATCCGCGTCCCCGGCGGCCCTAGAGGTACGCGCCGCTGGGCAGGTAGGGCGCGAGCGGGCCCAGCCGGCCCTTCGCGAAGACCGGGCCGTCCGGCGACAGCGGCAGTCCCGCGTCGAGGCAGACGGTGATCGCCCACTGCTGGGCGCCGGTCATGAAGTCGATGAGGGCCGTCGACCCCGCGGGCGCGCCGGCCAGCCCCGCCCACAGCACCGTGCTTGCGGCCTCCTCGTCGGTCGCCGCGAGGAGCATCGCGTTGCCCCCGCGCATGAGCGCGAACCCGCGATCTTCGAGGACGAGCAGGCGTGCGCCGCCCGCGAGCGCCGTCGGGAGGTCGCGGCCATGGCCGGCGCCGCGGACGGCGCGCCCGATCCGGTCGGCGAGCGGGATGCCCGCCGTGCCCGCATCCTCGACGCGCGCGACGGCGTCCGGGGCGCGGCGCAGGTCCGGGATGCCCATGGCGGCCACGCACGGCGCGAGCGCGAACCCCGCCCGCGCGTAGCGGCGCATCGCGGCGGGGTGCTCGGAGGAGAGGATCAGCCAGCCCGTGGCGCCCGCGTCGGCGCCGTAGGCCAGACAGGCGTCGAGCAGCCGGCGCCCGAGACCGCGCCCCTGGACGGCCTCGTCGACGGCGTAGAGCGAGAAGCCCCAGATCCCCTCGCGCACGAGCGCGATCGCGACGCCCGCGATGCGGCCCTCGTCCTCGGCGACCCAGGAGCCGCCCGGGTCGGTCGTGACGAGGTGCTCGATCCGTGCCAGCGAGCGTGCGCGACCGAGACCCTCGTCGATGCCGGGCTGCGGCGAGAACAGGACGCGCGTGCACAGCTCGTGCACGCCGAGGGCGTCCTCGATGCGCATCGGACGGATCGGCGGGGCTGCGGCGGACATCGCGGCCAGTCAAGCAGCCGGGTGCGACGGGACCGGCCGGGACGCGGACGCGCTACCCTGCTCTGCGCAATGGCCGTCCCCAAGCAGCGACAGTCGCACGCCCGCACGAACAAGCGCCGCTCGACGCACAAGCTCAGTGCGCCGACGTACAACTCGTGCCCGCAGTGTCACACCCCGCGTCTCCCGCATCGCGTCTGCCCGACGTGCGGGACCTACGCCGGCCGTACGGTCGCTGCGCCGCAGGCGCACGACCACCACGACCACGACCACTAGGCCTCGCTGATGGCCCCCGTCACGGTCGCGGTCGACGCGAACGGGGCGGACCTCGGTCCGGCCGAGGTCGCCGCCGGTGCGGCGATCGCCGCAGCACGCGGCGTGCGCGTCGTCCTCTACGGCCCCGCTGAGGAGATCGGCGCGGTTCCGGACGGGGTCGAGGTCGTCGACGCGCCGGCGTCGATCGCCAAGGACCCCGATCCCGCGCGCGCGGCGCGATCGAACCCGGATGCCTCGATCGTGCGCGTCGCCGCCGCCGTCGCGGCCGGGGACGCCGACGCCTTCGTCAGCGGCGGCTCGACGGGCGCCGCGCTCGCCGCCGGCCTGTTCCAGGTCAAGCGCGGCCGCGGGATCTACCGGCCCGCGCTCGCGGTGCCCGTGCCGATCCCGGGCAACCCGATCACCTTCCTGGACGTCGGCGCCAACGTCGAGGTGCGCAGTGAGCACCTCGTCCAGTTCGCCTTCATGGGCGCCGCGCTGGCGCAGACCGTCCTGGGGGTCGAGCGCCCGCGCGTCGCGCTGCTGTCCAACGGCGAGGAGCCGACGAAGGGCACCGCCGCCGTCGTCGAGGCGCACGCCGTGCTCGCCGCCCGCGCGGTCGGCTCACCGGCGCTGGAGTTCCTGGGCAACGTCGAGGGCAACGACATCACGAGCGGCGTCGCCGACGTGATCGTCACCGACGGCTTCACGGGAAACATCGCGCTGAAGCTCATCGAGGGCCTCTCGCAGAGCATCCTCGGCGCGGTGCGCGACGCCGCGCTGTCGACGCCCCGGGCGAAGGCCGGCGGCGCGCTGCTGCGTCCCGCGCTGGGCGGCCTGCGCGAGCAGATCGACCCGGAGGGCCCGGGCGGCGCCTACCTGCTCGGCCTGCGACGCCTGGGCGTCGTCCCGCACGGGCGCTTCACGCGCTACGGCTTCTCGCAGGCGATCCTGCTGGCGGCGCGCGGCGTCTCGGGCGACGTCGTCGGGCGCACGCACGCGGCGCTCACGGCGGCCGGAGCGCTCAAGGGCACGCCGCAGGTCCCGGCCGCCCCGTCCGGGTCCGCGGCTAGCGTTCCATCGCCATGACCCGCGACGAGGTCCTCACGCTGATCCAGACCCACCTGGCCGACGAGCTCGATGTCGAGCCGTCCGCCATCGGCGAGGGGACGCGCTTCAAGGAGGACCTCGAGGCCGATTCGCTCGACCTCTACACGCTCGTCCAGGAGTTCGAGGACACGTACGGCGTGAAGATGTCCGACGAGCAGGCCGCCAAGGTCCTCACGGTGGGTCAGGCGATCGACTTCGTCCTTGCCCACACTCCCGCAGCGTCCTGAGCCCTGAAGCTCCTCAGCGATCTCCTCGACGAACTGCCGGAGGACCTCTACCGGCAGGTCTTCACGCACGCTTCGTGGAGCGAGAAGCGCAGCGACTCGTACGCGCGCCTGGCGTTCCTGGGCGACAGCGTGCTCGGGCTGTCGATGACGGCCCACCTCTACCCGCGCCTCGAGGCCGAGCGCTACGGGGCGGGCCGGCTGACGAAGATCCGCGCGCAGACGGTCTCCGGGCCCTCGTGCCGCGACGTCGCGCTGCGCATCGGCGTCCCCGACCGCCTGCGCGGCTCGGCGCCGGCGGGCACGGTCGTGCCGGAGACGGTGATGACCGAGCGGGTGCTCGCCTCGGTGATCGAGGCGGTGATCGGGGCGTGCTTCCTCTCGGTCGGCTACGACCGCACGGCGGCGGCGGTCGTCGAGGCGTTCATGCCGGAGCTCGAGCACGCGCTGGAGCACCCCGTCGACTTCAAGTCGACGCTGCAGGAGCGCCTCGCGCTGCGCGGGACGATCGTCGAGTACACGGTGACCGGCGAGCTCGGCCCGCCGCACGACCGGGTCTTCGAGGTGGAGGCCCGCGTCGAGGGGACGCTCGTGGGGTCGGGGTCGGGGCGGTCGAAGAAGGCCGCCGAGCAGGAGGCAGCACGCCAGGCGCTGGAAGCGCACGAGGAGGGGACCTGAGATGTATCTGAAGTCGATCACCCTGAAGGGGTTCAAGTCCTTTCCGGACCGCACGCGGCTGGAGTTCGCGCCGGGCGTGTCGGTCGTCGTGGGCCCGAACGGGTCGGGCAAGTCGAACGTCACCGACGCCGTCCTGTGGTGCATGGGCGAGCAGTCGCCGCTGGCGGTGCGCGGCCAGTCGATGCAGGACGTCATCTTCTCCGGCGGGCACGGCGTCCAGGCGCGCTCCTCGGCGGAGGTCGAGCTCGTGCTCGACAACGCGGACGGCTCGCTCGACATGCCGATGGGCGAGATCTCGATCCTGCGCCGCCTGGATCGCAGCGGGGAGGGCGAGTACCGCCTGAACGGGGCGCGCTGCCGGCTGGTCGACGTCCTGGAGGTGCTCTCGGACACCGGCCTGGGCAAGGAGATGCACTCGGTCGTCTCGCAGGGCCGGGTGGAGTCGATCGTCACCTCCAAGCCGAAGGACCGCCGCCTGCTGATCGAAGAGGCCGCGGGCCTCGGCAAGCACCGCAAGCGCCGCCGGCGCGCGCAGCTCAAGCTCGACCGCACGCAGGAGAACCTCGACCGTGCGCTGGACGTCGAGCGCGAGGCGCGCTCGCGCCTGCGCCCGCTCAAGCGCCAGGCCGAGGCCGCCGAGCTGCACGAGCGGCTCGAGCGCCAGACGCTGGAGGCCCGCTGGGAGCTCGTCCGCGACGACGTCCGCTCGCGCCGCGCCGAGCTCGCGGCCGCCGAGCAGGCGGCCGGCGCCGCGCGGGCGCTGCGCGACAGCGCCCAGGAGGAGCTCGCGGCGATCGCTGCGCGGCGCGAGCGCGCCGAGGAGGCCCTGGCCGCTCGCAGCGAGCGCCGCGAGGAGATCGCACGTCGCGGCGAGCGCGCCCGCACGGCCGCCGACCGGATCGAGCTGCGCCTGGAGCGCACGCGCGAGACGGCGCAGACCATCGGCGAGCGGCTCGAGCATCGCGTCGCGCGGCTCGCCGTGCTGGAGGAGCAGGCGCAGGCCGACGCCCCGGATGACGCCGGCCGCGAGCGGATCAGCGCGCTGGAGGCCGAGATCGAGCGCCTCGACGCCGAGCGCGCGGGGGAGCTCGAGCGTGAGCTGGCGTCGCTGAGCGCCCAGCGCGCCGCCGCCGCGGCGCGCGGGCGTGAGCTCGCCGCGGAGCTGAGCGCGGCGACGGCGGGCGTCGCCCAGGCCGACGAGGCCTGCGAGGTCGCGCGTGCGGCCCTGCGCGCCGCCGAACGCAGCGCCGAGTCCTCGCGCCGCGAGTCCGCGCGCGTGGGCGCCGAGTTGGCCGCGGCCAACCAGTACCTGCGCAGCCACGGCGGCGCGCCGCGCGGCGAGCGCGCCCTGGCCGACGAGCTCGAGGTCGAGCCCGGGCTCGAGCTGGCGGTCGCCGCGGCGCTCGGTGGCCTGCTGCGCGCCGCGATCGTCGACGATCTCGCCGCCGGCGAGGCGCTGCTCGGGCGCCTGGGCGCCGAGGGCGGCCACGCGATCGTCCAGCGGACCGCCGAGGAGGACGACGCGCCCGGCAGCGCGCCGGTTGCCGGCGCCCGTCGCCTGGCCGATGTCGTGCGCGGCCCCGGCGGCGCGGCGGCGCTGGCCGCCCGGCTGCTGTCCGATGCCTGGCTCGTCGAGGACCTCGCCGCCGTCCCCGCGAGCTTCCGCGGGCTGGCGGTGACGCGCTCGGGTCGCGCCTGGCTCGGCGCGACGCGCGAGCTGCGCCAGGTGCCCGAGGGTGCCGGCGAGGAGCGCGTGCTGGCCGAGCGCAACCGCCGCGATGCCCTCGTCGGCGAGTCCGGGCACGCCGTCAAGGCCGAGCTGGCCGCACTCGCGGCCGTCGACACCGCGGCGCAGGCGACCGCCGCCTCCGAGGCCAGCCGCGAGGACGCCGAGCGCGTGCGCCGCGAGGCCGACCGCGCGCATGCCGCCGCGGCCGAGGAGGAGCGCCGCGCAGCGTGGCTCATCGACGAGCGCCGCAGCGCCCCCGAGCAGGGCGCCTCGGCGGTGCGCCGGGCGCAGCTCGACGGCGAGCTCGCGGCCGAGCGCCGGGTCGCCGAGCGCGCCGCACGCGAGCGCGCCGAGCGCGCCGCGACGATCGAGCGCCTGCGGGGCGCCGTCGAGCGCGACCGGGCCCTCGTCCCGGCGCTCGCGCGGCTCGAGGCGGCGCTCGGCGCGGCCCACCTCGCGGTCGCCGAGCGCATCGAGCTGCTGAAGGCCGAGCTCGAGGAGGACCGCCGCGAGGGCCAGGGCGTCACCGAGGAGCTGCGCGCGTGCGCCTCGGCCGAGGCGCAGGTCCAGCAGCGCCTGCGCGAGGGCGGCGAGCAGGTCACGGTCGCCGAGGTCCGCGCGCAGCAGGCGCGCGACCAGGAGGCGGAGATCACGAGCGAGCTCGAGCAGCTCGCGGGCCGGCTCGGCCTGCCGCCGGAGCCCGCGCAGGATGCCCTCGATCCCGAGCAGGCCGCGGGCCTGCGCTCACGTATCGAGCGCCTCGCCCGCCGGCGCGAGCAGCTCGGCCCCGTCAACCCCCTGGCCAAAGCCGAGTACGAGGAGGCACTCGCCCACGTCGAGGAGATGGAACGCCAGCGCAACGACCTGGAGACGGCGCTGCGCGAACTGCGCTCGCTGATCCGCGAGACCGACCGCCAGATCACGGAGACCTTCGAGGAGACGTTCGCCGCGGCGGCGAAGAACTTCGAGGAGCTCGCCGCCCACTGCTTCCCCGGCGGCCGCGGGCGCCTACGCCTCGTCCACGAGGACCGCGGGCCCAAACCGGTGCTCGGCGGCGCCGACCCGCAGGACGAGGGCGCCCAGCTCGCCGCGGCCGAGGCGGCCGCCGAGGCCGAGGCGCAGAAGGAGCTCGGTGAGCCCGAGGACGACCTCGGCGTGGAGATCGAGATCACCCCGGCGGGCAAGTCGATGAAGCGCCTCTCACTGCTCTCCGGCGGCGAGAAGTCGATGACGGCGATCGCGTTCCTGTTCGCGGTCTTCCTCGCGCGGCCGTGCCCGTTCTACATCCTGGACGAGGTCGAGGCCGCGCTGGACGACCTGAACATCGGGCGGTTCCTCGAGCTGCTGCGCGAGTACCGCGACCGGGCGCAGTTCATCGTGGTCACCCACCAGAAGCGCACGATGGAGGCCGCCGACATGCTCTACGGCGTCTCGATGGGCGGCGACGGCGTCTCGAAGGTCATCTCGCGGCGGCTGCCGCGCGACGAGGCCGACGAGCCCGCTCGCGCCCCTGCGGTCGCGGTGGCCTAGCGGCGGGGACGCCTACAGGTCCTTCTCGCCCCAGAAGCTCGCCGCCGGGTTCGCGTTGTAGTTCCCGATCTCGCGGTAGCCGGCAGAGAGGTAGAGCGCGCGGGCGTGCGGCTGCCGCGGCCCGGTGTCCAGGCGCACGCGGGTGTAGCCCAGGTCACGAGCGGCGCGCTCCAGCGCTTCGAGCAGGGCGCGTGCGAGCCCGCGCGAGCGGCCCTCGGGGGCGACATACATCCGCTTGATCTCGCCGACCTCGTCGTCGAGGCGCTTGACCGCGCCGACGGCGAGGGGCGTGCCGTCGGCGCCGAACCCGACGAGGCACACGCCGGTCGGCGGGGCGAACTCCTCCGGTGCGGCGGTCGGCATCCCGGGGCGGTCGATGCGGCCGTAGAACGCCTCGAGCTCGCCCACCATCGCCTCGATCAGGTCGCTGGCGGGCGCGTCGCCGGCTGGAACGGCACGGAATTCGACGGGCGCGGACACTCCGCTATCGTCGCGCATCGCCGTGGCCCGCGACTGGAACGACGTCTTCCTGACAGACCGCGCCGCGGATGGTACGCCGCTGCCCGAGCCCGATGGCGAGCCCGGGCCCGAGCGCCGCCGCGGGATGTTCCGCCGCCTGCGCGAGAACCTCAGCAAGACGCGCCAGGCGCTGAGCGCCGAGGTCCAGGCGACGCTCTTCGACACGCTCGACGACGAGACCTGGGAGCGCCTCGAGGAGGCGCTGATCATGGCCGACGTCGGGGCCCGCACGACGGCGGACGTCGTCGAGCGCCTGGAGCACGAGGCGACCAGCGGCGTGGTCGAGGGCGGGGAGGCCCTGCAGGCACGGCTCGTCGCGCTCCTCGCCGAGGAGGCCGCGGGGGCGGGCGCGGGCACGATCGACCTGCGCGCCAGGCCGACCGTGATCATGGTCGCCGGCGTCAACGGCACCGG
>JADGPM010000084.1 GCA_017882425.1 Solirubrobacteraceae bacterium | reverse complement strand
CTGCGCATGCGCCCTGGCGGTGCTCGTCTCGGGCATCGCGGGCGCCGGTGGCGCACACGCCGATCTGCAGAGCCGGATCGCCGCGGGGCAGGCGCGCCAGCGCCGCCTCCAGGACGCGATCCGTACGGACAACGGCCACGTCCGCAGCTACCAGGCGCGGATCGACGACCTCCAGCACCAGCTCGCCGGCATCCAGTCGAGCCTCGACGCCGAGCGCAGCCTGCTCGGCAGCCTGCAGGGTCAGCTGCGCGGCGCTCGGGCGCGCCTCGTGACGCTGCGCGGGCAGCTGGCGACCGACAAGCGCGTCGTCGCCGAGCAGCTCGTCGCCGCCTACGAGACCCCGCAGCCGAACCTCGTCTCGGTGGTGTTGAACGCCGACGGCTTCGCGGCCCTGCTGGACCGCGTCGACGGCATGAAGCTCATCGCGCGCCAGAACGCCGGGATCACGGACCGCGCACTCGCCCGGCAGCGCGCGGTGAAGGCACAGGCCGCGCGGCTGACCGTGCTCGAGGCGCGCCAGCAGCGCATCGCCGACGCGCAGCTCGTGCAGCGCGACGAGGTGGCGCGCCTGAAGCTGCAGATCGTCGGTCACCAGCTCGTCTACGTGCGCGCGCGCGACCGCAAGGCGGCGGCGCTGAGCGGCCTGTCCGCGCGCCAGCGCGGCCTCCAGCAGCAGCTCGCGCGCATCCAGGCGCGCGAGGCCGCGGCCACCGGGAACGCGGGCTACGGGACCGGCCCCGCGACGGGCGCGCCGCCGGTCACCGGGTCGTTCGCACCGCACGCCGGGTCGTTCGGGTTCTTCCAGGCGGCCGGGACGAACTACAGCGTGGGGGACGAGCCGGCGATCGCCGCGCGCCTCGACGCGCTGGGGAGGGCGCTGCACCTGCACCTGATCGGCATCTCCGGCTACCGCTCGCCCGCGCACTCGGTCGAGGTCGGCGGCTTCGCCAACGACCCGCACACGCGCGGGCAGGCGTCGGACACGCCGGGTGTCGAGGGCGTTCCCGAAGGCACGCTCGAGCAGTTCGGGCTCGAGCGGCCCTTCCCGGGCCCCGCCGAGGCCGATCACATCCAGCTCGTCGGCAGCCCGCTCTAGTCGTCGGCGCCGCCGCGCTGCGCGCGTGGGCCGAGCAGCCGACACCCGATGCTCCGATTCGCGACACTCCGTCGCTCCCAACGCGAAGGGTGATGCTCGTGATCGGCGCAATCCTGCTCGGCCTGCTCGCCGGCTCCATCGGACGCCTGCCGTCCCGGACATGTGGAGCGGCCTCAGCGGCCCGAGATCCTGGCTCTTCTCGCTCTGCCTCGGCCTGGCCGGAGCGATGCTCGGCTACCTCATCTTCACGGTCTGGATCGGCATCGGCGACACGGCGGTGTTCGACCTCGGTGGCCTGGTCGGGGCGATCATCGGGGTGATCATCCTGCTGCCGTTCGTGGGGATCGTCGCCCGCGCCACCGGCCATCGGAAGACCTGAGCGACGCGCCCGCCGGCGGTTCCGCGCCGGCGGCGCGCTGCCGGCGGAAGTGCTCGTAGATGAGGACGCTCACAAGCGCGGCGTAGATGCACCAGACGGACGTGAATTCGGCCTGGCGCAGCGCGGCGGCGATCGCGACGCCGACCAGGTTCGCCACGCCGAACCAGCGCAGGTAGCGACGGCTGGAGAGCAGCGCAGGCCCGCAGGTGGCGACGACGTACGCGATCGCGGAGGGCACCCCGAGCGGCGTGTGCGTGGCGTAGGCGATGCAGTGTGCGCGAGCCTCGGCGTGGACCGGGAACTGCGTCACCTGCCACAGCAGGTAGGCGCCGGTGAGCGCTCCGAGCACGACGAACGGGAGCATCCGTCGCCGGTGCCGCGCACTCGGCTCGATGAGGTACAGGCCGAGCGGCACGATCACCGGCAGCGCCGCATGCGCGAAGACGACATAGACGTCGCGCGCCGCGTCGCCGAGGCCGCTCGACACGTCGCCCCGGAGCCCGAGCCAGACGAACCCCTCGACGAACTGGTGAAGCGCGAACAGCAACGGGAGGGCCGCGATCAGCAGCCCGCGCGGCTCGCGGACCTGGCGCAGCGTGGCGACGCCGACGACGCCGACGACGACGGCCGCGGTGAAGTCGGCCTCAGGCGAGAAGCACATCGGCGCCCATGCCCGAGCCGCGGAGGTCAGGCACGGGCGGCGAGCCCGATCACGACGTGGACCGGGAGCTCGTCGGGCGTCTCGCCCGCCTCGACGAGGGCGGCGACCTGGGCGAGGGTGTCGGCGCGCTGCGCGTCGGGCATCGCCGCGACCCAGCTCATCGAGGCGAGGAAGTCGACCATGCGCTCGGGCTGGGCGGGCTGCGACGTGATCACCTGGATCTCGCGCGGGGCGGTGAAGCCGCCGGCGGCGCGGACCGTCTCCTGCCACGGCGGACCGTCGAAGTGCGGGTGCTCCGGACGCAGCCGCTGCATCAGCGCACCGACCTCGGGCGCCCACGAACAGCCGGTCCAGTCCGGAACGGTCGAGAGCAGCGCGAGGCCGCCGGCCGGGCGCAGGACACGGCGGATCTCCGCCAGCGCTGCGACCTGATCGAACCAGTGGAACGCGTCCGCGACCGTGACTGCGTCGACCGCGCCGTCCGCCAGCGGGATCGCCTCCGCGACGCCCTCGCGCACGCGTTCGGCGCCGACGCTTTCGACCAGCACGTCGCGGAAGGTCCCGAGCGGTTCGACGGCGACGACGTCGAACCCCTGCGCGAGCAGCGCGCGCGTCAGCTTCCCGGTGCCTGCCGCGAGGTCGAGCACCGGAGCGCCCGGCGGGATGCCGAGCTCGGCGGCGATCGCGCCGACGGCGGCCGGCGGGTACTCGCGGCGACCGCGCTCGTACGCTCCGGCGACCGTCGAGAAATGCGTGGCGAGGGGATGGAGCGTCACGCCGTCCAGACTACGTGGTGCCATCGGCCGCCCTGCGACCCGCGTCCGCGCTCGTCAGCCGAGGGCGGCGAGGAATCCCAGCGTGCGGCGCCAGGCGTCCTCGCAGGCCTCCGCATGCTCGGCGAACGAGCGGTCGAAGAACGCGTGCGGCGCTCCCGGGTAGGTGACGACCTCGTGCTCGACGCCGGCGCTGTCGAGGCTCGCGTCGAACTGCGCCACCTGCTCAGGCGGGATCGCCGCGTCATCGCCGCCGAAGAGCCCGAGGACCGGGACGCGCATGTGCACCGCCTCGTCCTTGACCGACGGGACGCCGAAGCGCTCGCCGGAGAGCGGCCCGTAGAAGCCGACGACCCGCGCGGCGTCGAGGGCGCCCGTGATCCCGGCCAGGAAGGAGTGCAGTCCGCCGAAGCAGAAGCCGACCGTGGCCCGCGGCCCGGGCCCGACGCGCTCCTCGAGCGCGGCGAGGGCGGCGGCGCCGTCCTGCTCGACCTGCTCGAGCTTCGTCTGCATGACGTGCGGCATGTACTCGAAGGTGTCGTCACGCGGGCCGAGCCCGGCGGTGCGGCCGAAGTAGTCGACGGCGACCGCCGGGTGCCCCGCCTGCGCGAAGCGGTCCGCGAGCTCCTCGTAGAACGGGTAGAGCCCGCGGACGTCCGGGAAGATCAGGACCCGCGCGTGAGCGGAGCCGTCCGCGCGCGCCTCCGCCAGGTACGCGGAGACCAGGGTGCCGTCGCTCGAGGTGACCTCGATGCGGTCGCTCGGCGCGCCGCCCGCCAGCGGCGGGAGCCGCAGGTCGGCCGGGAGCTCGGGTGGATGGGCGTCGTAGTCGAAGCACATGCGGCGCAGTCTCGCGCGCAGGGGACCGCGCCGCAATCGGCGCGCCGTCAGCGCCCGGCGAGCACCGGCGCCGGCGGCAGCCGGGTCGCGCGCCACGCGGGGTAGAGGCCGCCGACGATGCCGATCGTGAGGCCCACGAGCAGGCCTTCGAGCAGGACCGACGCGGAGATCACCGGCGTCACGAACGCCTGCACGCCCAGCGCGTGGACCAGCAGGCGGGACCCGACGGCGCCCAGCAGCAGCCCGATGCCGGCACCGAGCACGCTGATCGCCACGCCCTCGGCGAGCACGACGCCGGCGACCTGCGGCCCGCTCCAGCCGACCGCCGCCATCACGGCGAACTCGCCGCGTCGCTCGACGACCGACAGCAGCATCGTGTTGGCGACGCTGATCGCGCCGATGATCAGCGCCAGCACGACGATCACGAGCGCCGCCTTGCTGATCAGGGTGCCGTTCGCCCCCGCGCGCGCCGCCTCCTCCGGGGTCCCGATCGCGGTGAGCCCCGGGAAGCGCCGCTCTATCGCCTGCTCGGCGGTCCTGCGATGGACGCCCTCCCCGAGCTGGACGCTGATCGTGGTCGCGTCCTGCGGGCGTCCGGTGATGCCCTGCGCGTCGGCGAGCGAGACGATCGCGCCCTGATCCTCGAAGAGGATCCCGGTGTGGTAGACCCCGGTGAGGCGGAACGCCCGCCGGGAGATCCGCAGCGTCGACCCGGGGCGCAGCTTCAGCTGCCCGGCCAGCCCGTCGCCGACCGCCACCTCGCGGGCGCGCCGCGCGGGGCCGCCCTGCAGGAAGACGAGCCGCTGCGCGACGAAGCCGCGCGGCTCGACCCCGAAGACGACCGCGGCGGGGTTCTGCGGCAGCGCTTCGATCAGCAGCTGGATCGGCGTCGCGTCGGCGATATCGGGAACGCGCTTCAGCCGGGCCGCGAGGCCGGCCGGAAGCACCGACGCCGAGGGGTCCGACACGTTCTTCTGGAACAGGCCGATGTCTCCGGCGCCGAGCCGCACCAGCCCGCCGGCGGTCTGCTTGAGCCCGTCGGTCACGCCGAGGAGCGCCACGATCGTCGCGACGCCGACGGCCGTGCCGAGGGCCGACAGCAGCGCGCGAGCCGGCCGGCGGCGCAGCGTCTCGAGGACGAGGGAGATCATCGCGGCCCACCCGACGTGCTCGCCGCCGGGGCCGGGAGCTCGCTGAGCGCCCCGTCCTGCAGGCGCAGCATCCGCTGCGTGCGGCCGATCAGCGCCGGGTCGTAGGTGACCGCGAGCATCGTCATGCCGCGCTCGCGGCGCGCTTCCTCGAGGATCTCGAGCACGCGCTCCGCGGTGGCCTCGTCGAGCGCGGCGGTGGGCTCGTCCGCGAGCAGCAGCAGTGGCTCGTGCACGAGCGCCCGCGCGATCGCGACGCGCTGGCGTTCGCCCCCGGAGAGCTCGGCGAGGTCGGCGCGCTCGCGTCCTGCGAGCCCGGCCTTCTCGATCAGCGCCCGCGCGCGCCGCACCCGCTCGCGGCGGTGGACGTGCGCGGCGACGAGCGGCAACTCCACGTTCTGCTGCACGCTGAGCGTCGGGAGCAGATGGTGGGACTGGAAGACGAACCCGACGACCTCGCGGCGGTAGGCGACCGGCCGGCGCAGCGCGGTGAGGTCGAGCCCGTTCACCGTGACGCTGCCGCTGTCCGGGCGGTCGAGCCCGCCGATGATGTTCAGCAGCGTGCTCTTGCCGGACCCCGAGCTCCCGGTGAGGCCCACGAACTCGCCCGGATCGAGATGCAGGCTGACGCCGTCGAGCACGCGATGGGCGCCGAAGGCGCGGCGCAGATCGACGGCGACGACGTGCGCGCCGTGGGGCTGTCCCCCGTCCGTGCTCAGCGCCGTACCTGAACCCAGTAGTCGAGCTTGCGCGTTCCGCGGCTGCTGGAGACCACGGCGCGGAAGGTCAGCCGGTAGCCGACTGCGCGCGCCGGCCAGATGAAGCCGTGGTCGGTGAAGCGGCCGTGGAAGCGGTAGTTCGACTGGCGGGAGACGACCTGCCCGCCGTACAGGTACTCGTAGCGCACGCGCGCCGTGATCGCGCGGCCGTTGTAGGTCGCGGTCACGGTGACGGGCCAGACCCTGCCGGCCTTCGGATGGTGGCCGGGAACGCTGAGCGTCGCGCGGAACCCGCTCGCGGCGGGCGCGCTGCCGGCGATGGGCCCGGCGGCCACCACGCTCGCAAGGGCGAGGGCCAGGATGATGACGTGGAACCGTTGCATGACGAACCTCCGTCCACGACGCTACGCGTGTCCGGAGGCTCGCACCAGCCCGGGGACCCGCAGAGCTGTCAGTGGTTCCTGCGGATGGCGGACGCGGTTCAGGGCGCAGCGCCTTCGCGGGCCGTTCAGCCCAGCTCGACGACGCGCCCCTGCGCGGAGGAGCACCGCGCAGCGTCGAGGACCTCGAGCACGCGGACCGCATCCCACGGATCCACCGGCGGCGCCGTGCCGTCGCGCAGTGCCGCGGCGACGCCGGCGTAGAAGCGCTCGTAGGCGCCGGTGACCGTCGGCACGGCCTGCGCGTCGGCGTCGTTCCCGAGCATCGCCCACCGCGACTGCGGATCCTCGCCCCACCCGTCGTCGCCGGGCAGCAGCCCGGCATCGAGCTGGCCCTCCTGGACGTCGAGCCCATGTTTCACGAATGCCGCTGCGTCGCCGAGGACGCGCATGCGCGGCGGGATCTGCGCGACGAGCGCGCTCATGCCCAGGTGCGAGCGCACGCCGTCGGCATGCTCGAGCGCGAGGAAGACGTCGTCGTCCGCGGCAGCGCCCGCGCGGCGCACGTCGAGCTCGGCGTAGACGCGCGCGACGGGCCCGAAGAGCTGCACCGCCTGGTCGACGAGGTGGCTGCCCAGGTCGAGCAGCAGCCCGCCGCCGTCGCTCGGGGCCTCCGTCTCACGCCAGGCGCCGCCCGCGTCGGGACGCCAGCGGTCGAACCGGCTCTCGAAGCGCAGCACCGCGCCGAGCCGGCCGGCGTCGAGCACGCCGCGCAGCGTCAGGAAGTCGCCATCCCAGCGGCGGTTCTGAAAGACGGTCAGCAGGCCGCTCACGGCCTCGGCATGCTCGACGAGCGCCCGCGCCGCGGCGGCGTCCGACGCGAGCGGCTTGTCGACGACGACCGCAAGCCCGGCGTCGAGCGCGCCGCGGGCGAGCGGGACGTGCGCGCGGTTGGGGGTCGCGACGACGGCGAGCTCCAGCTCGCCGGCGCGCTCCCAGACCTCGTCGGCGCCGTCGACCACCTCGGCGGCGGGGTACGCGGCGGCGACCTGGGCCCGGCGTGCCTCGTCGCGCGTGACGACGACGGCGAGCTCGAGCCCCGGCTCGGCGGCGATCAGGGGCGCGTGGAAGACCCGGCCGGCGAGGCCGAAGCCGAAGAGGGCGACGCGGGCGGGCCTGGCGGGCATGGCGTCACGGTACCGCCGGGGTGTGGCCGGATGCGAGCGGTGCCGGTGCTCGCGCCGGCGCGCCGCCGGCCGGCAGCACCACTGGCGCGCGCGAGCCCGTGCGGGTTAGGGTCGTCGACGGGCAGGGTCACCGGGGCCGGGGTCGGCCCACGAGTCAGGGAGAGAGGCCATGCGCAGGTTCTTGACGGGCGTTGCGGCGATATGCGCTCTGAGCGGAGCGGTCGGCACGACGGCTGCGCTCGCGGACGGTCCGGGGGTCGGCACCCCGACGGTCGTCTCGGTGGGCGACTCGGCGATCTCCGGGGAGGCCGGCCGCTGGGCCGGCAACACGAACGGCAGCTCCTCACGGGTCGACGCGCTCGGATCGACGGCGTACTACGACAACGGCTCGAACACCGGCGAGGCGATCGCCGGCTGTCACCGTTCGAAGGCCTCGGAGATCGCCATCGGCGACGGCGCCGCGAGCGCCAACCTCGCGTGCTCCGGCGCACGGACGTACACGCAGGCGTACAGCAGCGGCTCGGACTTCAAGCCCGGGCTCGACTTCTACGACGACGGTGCCGGCCACATCGGGCAGGCCAAGGCGCTGCAGGCATACGCCGCCACGCACAACGTCAAGATGGTCGTCGCCCTGATCGGCGCCAACAACTACGGCTTCGCGGACATCGTGCAGCAGTGCGTCCTCGACTGGTACCTGTCGCCGTCCTGGTGGCCGAACTACTGCAACGACGACTCGAGCGTCAGCTCGCGCTTCACCGCCGCCAGCCAGGCGGCGATCACCGCGCAGGTCGCCGGCGCCTACCAGAACCTGCGCACCGCGATGCGCGTCGCCGGCTACGCCGACGACGCGTGGACGCTCGTCGCCCAGATGTACTCCTCGCCGGTGCCGCGCGGCTCGGGCTTCCGCTACTCGCAGAGCGGTTACACGCGCCAGACCGTCGGCGGCTGCGGGATCTGGAACCGCGACGCCGACTGGGCCAACGACACCGTCGTCCCGGCGCTGAACAACTCGGTCCGCGGCGGCGCGGCGCAGAGCGGGCTGGGCAACGTCGTGCTGCTCGACACCTCGGGCGCGCTCAACGGCAGGCGCCTGTGTGAGAACACGGTCGGGCTGCTCGAGGAGAAGGGCATCGCCACCTGGACCTCGGCGGGCGCGGCCGACAACACGGAGTGGGTCAGCCAGGTGCGCACGAGCTCGACGCTGTTCGGCCCCTACCAGCTCCAGGAGGACCTGCATCCGAGCTACTGGGGTCAGAAGGCGCTGCGCAACTGCGTGCGCCAGGTCTACAACGCGGGTACGCCGCGCGGTGGCACGTGCACCCGCACGGCCAACGGCCTGGATGCCGCCGGCGAGCCGAACATGACGCTCCGCTGACGCACGTCGCATGGCCGGGTCGGGCCGGCGTCCGCGGGAGCGGGCGCCGGTCCGTCGCGCACGCAACGGATCGCCCCCCCGACCGTCGCTGACGGGGCCGATCGGCCCGCCCGACGCAACGAGGTGGCATTGAGACGCCCCCCTCCCCGCGCGACCCTGTGCGGACCACCTGGACGAGGAGGGAATCGATGTTCGAGGAGGGCCAGCTCTACGCCCCCGTGACGACTGCCGCGGACGGCTCGGTCACCGTGCAGCTCGCGGACGACCACCCGGGCGCGGCGGATCTCGACTACCGCGCGCGGCGCAACGAGATCGCGACGCTGGCCGCCCGACGCGGCCCCGGCGATCCGATCCCCCATGTCGTGTACACCTCCGAGGAGCAGGAGGTCTGGCGGACCATCTGCCGCGAGCTGGCGCCCAAGCACGAGCGCTACGCATGCCGGGAGTTCCGTGAGGCGGCGGCGCGCCTGGGCATTCCCACGGACCGGGTGCCCCAGCTCGACGAGCTCGGGGGGCGCCTGCGCGGTCTCACCGGCTTCCGCTTCGAGCCGGCGGCCGGGGTCGTCGCGCCGCGGGACTTCTACGGCGACCTGCAGGACGGTGTCTTCCACGCGACCCAGTACCTGCGCCACCACTCGCAGCCGCTGTACACGCCCGAGCCGGACGCCGTTCACGAGCTCGTCGGCCACGGGAACTCGCTCGCGAGCGAGCGCTTCGCACGGCTCTACCGGCTCGCCGGGGCGGCGGCCCGGCGGGTGCGCAGCGAGCGGGCGCTCGACGCCGTCTCGCGCGTCTTCTGGTTCTCGCTCGAGTTCGGCGTGCTGCGCGAGGACGGCGAGCTGCGCGCCTACGGGGCCGGCCTCCTGTCCTCGTACGGAGAGATCGAGGAGTTCCGCACGGCCGAACTGCGCCCGCTCGACATCGCGGCGATGGCGACCCAGGACTACGACATCACCCACTACCAGCCGGTGCTGTTCTGCGCCGAGGGGTTCGACGAGGTCGAGGAGGTCGTCGGGGGCTGGTGGGACGGCTGTGACGAGCAGCGGGTCGAGGCGACGCTGGCCGCTGCCGGCGTCACGGCATGAACGGGCGGTCCAGGAGCGTGGAGAGCACCACCGAGGTGCGCGTGCGCTGCACGGCCGGGTTGGCCCGCAGCCGTTCCAGGAGGTCTTCGAGGTGCTCGGTGTTCGCGGCACGGATGAGCAGGATGGCGCTCGCGTCACCGGCGACCGTGTACGCGGCGGAGACCTCGGGATGACGCGCGACCTCCGCCCTGACCTCGTCAGCGGAGAAGCGCCCGTCGGTGTGCAGCTCGACGAACGCGAGCGTCTCCCAGCCGAGCGCGGCCGGGTCCACGACCGCCCGGTAGCCGCGCAGGACGCCACGGGCCTCGAGCCGGTCGACGCGGCGCTTGACCGCGGGGGCCGAGAGCGAGACGTGGACGCCGATGTCGTGGAAGGAGCGCCGGGCGTGCTCACGCAGCAGCGCAACGATCTTGCGGTCGATGTCGTCGATCGAGTCCCGATCGGGCATACCGGAGCAACGTATCGAGCTTTTCCGCAACCGACAACAGACGGAATCATGCGTCCCTGAGGGGGCCGGAGAGGAGCAGCGTCATGGCCGACGTCGCGAAGACCAGAGCACCGGGGGCCGACGCGCTGCACGAGCGGGCGCACGAGGACCCGATGCCGCTCCACGGGATCCATCACGTCGAGCTCTGGGTGGGCAATGCCGCGCAGGCGGCGCACTTCTACACCTCGGCGCTCGGCTTCACCGAGATCGCCTACGCCGGGCTGGAGACGGGCGTGCGCGACCGCGTCTCGCACGTGCTCGCACAGGGCCGCATCCGCCTCGTGCTCACCGGCGCGCTGGGTGCGGACAGCGAGATCGCCGAGCACCACCGCCGCCACGGCGACGGCATCCGCGACATCGCGCTGAGCGTGCCCGACGTCCAGCACGCCTGGGACTACGCGCTCGCCCACGGGGCCGAGGGGGTCAGCGCCCCGCACGAGCTGCGCGACCCCGACGGCACCGTGCGCCTCGCGACGATCGCCGCCTACGGCGACACCCGGCACACGTTCGTCGAGCACGCCGACCACACGGGGCCGTTCCTGCCCGGCTACGCCGCCCGCGACGTCGGTGCAGATGCGCCCGAGCCGCTCGTGCTCGCGATCGATCACATCGTCGGGAACGTCGAGCTCGGTCGCATGAACGACTGGGTCGGCTTCTACGAGCGCGTCTTCGGGATGACCGAGATGCTGCACTTCTCCGACGAGGCGATCTCCACCGAGTACTCGGCGCTCATGTCGAAGGTCGTCACCGACGGCCGCGGCCGCGTGAAGTTCCCGATCAACGAGCCCGCCGAGGGCCGGCGCAAGTCGCAGATCGACGAGTTCCTCGAGTTCTACGACGGGCCGGGCGCGCAGCACATCGCGCTCGCCACGCGCGACATCGTCGGCTGCGTCGCCGAGCTTCGCGGTCGCGGCGTGGAGTTCCTGACCATCCCGCCGTCCTACTACGACGAGCTTCCCGGGCGCGTTGGGGAGATCGACGAGTCGCTCGAGGACCTGCGCGCGCAGGGGATCCTCGTGGACCGCGACGACGAGGGCTACATGCTCCAGATCTTCACGAAGCCCGTCGGCGACCGGCCGACGATGTTCTTCGAGATCATCGAGCGCCACGGCGCGCGGAGCTTCGGGGAGGGCAACTTCAAGGCGCTCTTCGAGGCGATCGAGCGTGAGCAGGACCGGCGGGGGAACCTCTGATGCGCTACCACCGGATGGGCACCGTCCCGGCGAAGCGGCACGTTCAGGTCCGCGAGAACGGCTCGGGCCTGCTCGTCGAGGAGGTCATGGGCTACGAGGGCTTCAGCGGGAACGAGTCGATCCTCTACCACCTGCACTCGCCGTGCCGGATCAGCGCGGTCGGCACCTTCACGCCGATCGCCCGCGAGGAATGGGTGCCGGAGGCCCACGTGCATCGCCTCACGGACACGCGGCGGATCGACCCGGGCGGCGACCCGGTCACGGGCCGGCGGCTGCTCCAGTTCAACACGGACATCGAGGTCTCGATCTGCCGGCCGGCCGAGGCCCAGGAGGTCTTCTACCGCAATGGCGAGGGCGACGAGGTCGTCTTCGTCCATCGCGGCAGCGGCACGCTGCAGACGATCATGGGCACGCTCTCGTACGGGCCCGGCGACTACGTCGTGATCCCGCGCGGGATCACGCACCGCTGGGAGCCCGACTTCGATGACGAGCAGCTGTGGCTCTGCTTCCACACGCCCGGCGAGATCGAGACGCCGAGCCGCTACCGCAACCGCTACGGCCAGCTGCTCGAGCACGCGCCGTTCAGCCAGCGCGACCTGCATCCGCCACAGGAGCTCGAGCCGGTGCGCGAGGCGGGCGAGTACGAGCTGGTCCTGCGCGTGCGCGACGGGCACCAGCGCTTCGCGCTGGACCGCCACCCGTTCGACGTGGTCGGCTGGGACGGCTACGTCTGGCCCTACACGTTCAGCATCCACGACTTCGAGCCCAAGGCCGGGCGGCTGCACCAGCCGCCGCCGGCCCATCAGACCTTCCAGGGGCCGAACTTCGTGATCTGCTCGTTCTGCCCGCGGATGCTCGACTGGGATCCGCAGGCCGTCGCGCTGCCCTACCACCACTCGAACCTGCAGTCCGAGGAGGCGATCTACTACGTCGACGGGCAGTTCGGCTCGCGCCGCGGCGTCGACGTCGGCTCGATCACCTTGCACCCGAGCGGCCTGCCGCACGGTCCGCAGCCGGGCCTCGTCGAAGCATCGCTCGGCGTGACGCGCACCGAGGAGCTCGCCGTGATGTGGGACACGTTCCGCCCGCTGCGGCTCACCGCGCTGGCGCGCGAGCTCGACGAGCCGTCCTACGCGCTGTCGTGGAATCCCGACGTCGCAGGCGCCGGCGCGCAGCCGGCGGCATCATCCACCGGGTGAGCGACCTGCAGCCCCTCGGGGCCTTCCGGCCGGCCGGGGCCTCCACGGAGGCCCCGCGCCTCGGCGTCCTGTGCGGCGAGGCCGTGCTCGACCTCGCCGCCGCGCCCGCGCTGCGCGGCGTCCTCCCGGACGCGGTGCTTGCGGCACCCGTCCTGAACCCGTTGCTCGCGCTCGGTCCCTCGGCCTGGAGCGCGCTGCGCGAGGCCGTTGCGCGGGCGCTCGCCGAGGGCGGCGGGGCCGTCGAGCCGGCGCTGCTCCCGCGCGCGGGCATCGAGCCCGTGCTGCCGTTCGAGGTCGCCGACTACGTCGACTTCTTCGCCTCGCGCGTGCACGCCGAGACCTGCGGGCGCATCCTGCGCCCCGACGGCGACGGGCTCACGCCGAACTGGGACTGGATGCCCGTCGGCTACCACGGCCGCGCCGGCACGGTGGTCGTGAGCGGGACGCCCGTGCGGCGGCCGTGCGGCCAGGTGCCGGGGCCCGACGGCACACCGCGCCTGGGCCCGAGCGCGGCACTCGACTACGAGGCGGAGCTCGGCCTCGTCGTCGGGACGCCCTCCGCGCCCGGCGAGCCCGTGCCGGTGGATCGCGCGCACGAGCACCTCTTCGGGCTCGTCGTCCTCAACGACTGGAGCGCGCGCGACATCCAGGCGTGGGAGTCGGCGCCGCTGGGCCCGCATCTGGGGAAGTCGTTCGCCACCTCGATCTCGCCGTGGGTCGTGCCGTTCGCGGCGCTGAAGGACGCCCGCGCCCCGGCGCCCGCACCGCAGCGCGGCCCGCTGCCGCACCTGCGCGAGGATGGCCCCGGCGCGCTCGACGTCGACGTCGTCACCACGCTGAACGGGCAGCAGATCGCACGCGCCCGGGCGGCCGAGCTGAGCTGGACGCCGGCCCAGCTCGTCGCCCATCTGACCTCCAACGGCGCATCGCTGCGCAGCGGCGACCTGCTCGGCACGGGGACGATCTCCGGCGCCGCGCCCGAGGCGCGCGGCTGCCTGCTCGAGCGCACCTGGGCCGGCCGCGACCCGCTGACGCTGCTCGACGGCTCCGTCAGGACCTGGCTGCAGGACGGCGACGAGGTCGTGATCTCGGCGTGCGCGGCGGCCGGGGAGGATCTCGGCGAGGTGCGCGGGCGCGTGCTGCCGGCGG
>JADGPM010000083.1 GCA_017882425.1 Solirubrobacteraceae bacterium | reverse complement strand
TTCCGCGAGTGCCACGGGATCGTCGCCGGACTCGTGCGCGACGCCGTCGAGAGCGGCCGCAGGCTCTCGGACTTCACCCTGCCGGAGCTTCAGGCGCACTCCGAGCACCTCGACGCCGAGACCTATGAGGTGCTCGCGCAGCGCTCCTGGCTGGAATCGAAGGTCAGCGAGGGCGGCACGGCGCTGGCGCGTGTGCGCGAGCAGCTCGCCCAGGCACGGGGGCTGCTCGCCGGGTGATGGCCGGGCGCGTCGTGATCGACGAGGCGTTCTTCGCACGCGGCGTGGTGCAGGTGGCGCGCGAGCTCATCGGCTGCGTCGTGCGCCACGACGGCGCCGCCGGGAGGATCGTCGAGACCGAGGCCTACCACCACGACGAGCCGGCCTCCCATTCTTTCGTCGGGCGCACGGCGCGGACCGCGACGCTGTTCGGGCCTCCCGGGATCGCCTACGTCTACCGCTCGTACGGGATCCACGCACTGCTGAACGCCGTCTGCGAGGACGAGGCGACCGGCGCCGCAGTCCTGATCCGCGCTCTGCAGCCGCTCGACGGTCTCGCTGCGATGCGCGCCCGGCGCGGCATGCAGGACGTCGAGGCGCTCTGCTCGGGGCCCGGCAAGCTCACGCAGGCGCTCGCTGTCGAGCTGGAGCACAACGGCACGAGCCTGCTCGACGGGCCGGTGCGCATCGAGCCGCCGCCGGCCGGGACGTCGGCGCCAGAGCTCGTCGCCGGCCCGCGCATCGGCATCACGAAGGCGACCGACCTGCCGTGGCGCTTCTCGCAGGCCGGGAGCCGCTACGTGTCACGGCCGTGGCCGGCGAGGACCGCGCGCGGGCGCGCGGCGTGACGTTGGGCTAGCCGCTCGGCGCCGCGGCGCCGCCGGAGTCGCCGCCACCGCCGGAGGCTGGCGGCGTGCCGGGCGCGGGGGTCGGGGTCGGCGCGGGCGTCGGCGTCGGCGTGGGAGTGGGCGTGGCGTTGCCGTTCCCCGTCCCGCCGGTGCCGCCGCCGGTCTTCCCGTTGCCGGTCTTGCCGGTCCCGTTCGCGGGGCCGGTCCCGCCCGTCCCGCCGTTCGTGCCGCCACCGGTCCCGGACGGGACGGTACCCGTGCCGCCCGAGGAGCCGCCGCTGCCCAGCAGCGTCGAGGGGTCGGTCGTCGTCGGCGCAGCCTTGCCGTTCTTCTTCGCCAGCGCGGCGTCGGCGCGCGCCTTGTAGATCGCGTTCGCCTGGACGACGAAGTCGTGCCAGATCTGCGCCGGGAAGGTGCCGCCGGCCACCGGCTGGCCGCCGAACTCGGTCTTCATCGGCTTGTTCGAGTCCGGGTAGCCGACCCAGACGGCGATCGTCCAGCGGTCCGTGAAGCCGGCGAACCAGGCGTCGCCGAAGTTCTCGGTGGTGCCGGTCTTGCCGGCCGCAAATCCGCCGTACGCCGCGCGCGTGCCCGTGCCGTGGGCGATCACGGTCTGCATCTGCTGCGTCGTCAGCTGCGCGAGGTAGGGGGAGAGCACGCGGGTGCGGCGCACGCGGTTGTGCGCGAGCACCTTGTCCGAGCCGATCGGGCGGACCTCCTCGATACCGACCGGGCCCTTGTCGGGCGCGCCGAGCGAGCCCCAGATCCGGTTGCCGCCGCTGGCGAACGACTCGTACGCGTGCGCCCAGTCGAGCGCCGAGACGCCCTGCTTGAAGGCGCCGAGGGTCATCGCGGGGTTGTCCGAGACCGGCGTGCGCACGCCCATGCGCTGGATGAAGTTCGCGATCCGCTTGGTGCCCGTCGCGATGCCGACGGCGGCGAAGACGGAGTTGTCGGAGAACGTGAGCGCCGAGCCGAGGTCGCGCGCGCCGGCGTAGGCGTTGTCGAAGTTGTTGACGACGAACTTCTCCTTGCCGCCGGTGTTCGGGACGTCGAAGACGCGCTTGCGCGACTCCCAGATCGACCCGAGGCCGTAGCCCTTCTTCAGCGCCTGGGCGAGGATGAACGGCTTGACGGTCGAGCCCGGCTGGCGCTGCCCCTGCGTCGCGAGGTTGAACGGGTGCGTGCGGTAGTCGCTGCCGCCCACAAGGGCGCGGACCTCGCCGGTCTGGTTGTCGATCGCGACCAGCGCGGCGGTCGGCCCGTTCGGCCCCAGCGACCCGAGGTTGTTCGCGATCGCCTTCTGCGCCGCGTCCTGGAGTTGGAGGTCGAGCGAGGTCTTGACGCTCAGCCCGCCCTCGAAGGCCTTGCGCGCGCCGAAGTGCTCGACGAGCTGCTGGCTGACCCAGGTGGTGAAGTACGGGGCCTTCGTGTCGACCGACGGCGGCACGATGTTCGTCGGGAGCGTCTGCTCGACGCCGTCGGTGTAGTCGGCCTGGCTGATCCGGCCCTGGACGAGCATCTGCTTGAGGACGAGGTCGCGGCGGCGCTTGGCGGCGATCGGGTGCGCGAGTGGATCGAAGGCCGTCGGGTTGGCGACGACGCCGGCGATCAGCGCGGCCTCCGGCGCGGTCAGTTCCTTCGCGCACGGCCGGGACTGCGTGCCGCACCCGATGTGGTTGGGGTCGTGGCCGAAGTACACGCGCGCGGCGGACTCGATGCCGTAGGCGCCGTTGCCGAAGTAGATCGAGTTCAGGTACTCGGTGAGGATCTTCTGCTTGGACCACTTGCGCGTCAGGTGGTAGGCGAGCGCAGACTCCTTGAGCTTCTCGAACACGGTCCGCTTGTTCTGCGCCTGGAGCGCGTTCTTGACGAACTGCTGGGCGATCGTCGAGCCGCCCTGGACCGTCCCGCCCTGCGCGATGTCCTGGTAGAAGGCACGCCCGATGCCGCGCAGGTCGACGCCGTTGTTCTCGAAGAAGCGCTTGTCCTCGATCGCGATGATCGCGTTGCGCATGAAGGACGAGATCTGGTCGTAGGAGACCAGGACGCGGTCGTGGTCGCTCGTCAGCACGCCGAGCGGCTTGCCGTTCGTGTCGAAGAGCAATGAGTTCTTCGCGGTCTGGAACTCCTTCGCGCTCTCGAGGTCCGGGAGGTCGCTGGCGACGGCCATCATCATCCCGAAGATCGTCGAGACCACGGCGAGCGCCGCGAGCGGGATCAGCAGGAGCAGGAGGCGGCGCTTCTTGACCTTCGGCTTGGGCGCCGGGAGCGCGTCCGGTGCGAGCAGCGGCTCGTCCGGCGGCAGGGTCTGGATGTGGGGGTGGTCGTCGTCGCTCATGGTCCACGCGCGAGCGCGGTGTGGAGGCGGCGGCGGGGCACTCGGCGGCGGCATGCCGGGCACCTGCGCTGCTGAGCGGAAGGCGTACGGAACCCCCGCTCCGGGGCGCCAGACTCTAGCATTGGGTCGGATGGCTTCCGCCGGTTCCGACGCCGCCTTCCTGGCCCGCAACGCCGCCGAGTCGTTGCCCGCCGGAGGCCTCGCGCACAAGCTCGAGCAGGCGGCGCAGGCCGGGCGCCCGCTGCGCGTGAAGCTGGGCCTCGACCCGACCGCACCGGACATCCATCTCGGCCACACGGTGGTCCTGCAGAAGCTCCGCGAGTTCCAGGACCTGGGCCATCGCGTCGTCCTGATCGTCGGCGACTACACGGCCCGCGTCGGCGACCCGAGCGGGCGCTCGGACACGCGCCCGGTGCTCACCGGCGAGGAGATCGAGGCCAACGCGCGGACCTACGAGCAGCAGGCCTTCAAGGTGATCGACCCGGATCCCGAGCGCTACGAGCTGCGCTTCAACGGCGAGTGGCTCGACATGCGCATGGAGGAGCTCTTCCGGCTGACGCGCACGACCACGGTCGCCCAGCTGCTCGACCGCGAGGACTTCGCCACGCGCTACGCGGCGCGGGCCCCGATCTCGATCCTCGAGCTGCTCTACCCGTTGATGCAGGGTTACGACTCGGTCGCGGTGCGCTCGGACGTCGAGCTCGGCGGGACCGACCAGACCTTCAACCTGCTGCTGGCGCGCGACATCCAGCGCCACTACGGCCTGCCAGAGCAGGCGGTGCTGACGCTCCCGATCCTTCCCGGCACCGACGGTGTCGACAAGATGTCGAAGACCAAGGGGAACCAGATCGGCATCAGCGAGCCCCCCGAGGAGATGTTCGGGAAGACCATGCGCCTGCCGGACGAGGCCATGGACGGCTGGTTCGATCTGCTCGCGGTGGAGCGCCCGGCCGAGGCGACCGCACCGCGCGACGCCAAGCGGGCGCTGGCACGGGCGATCATCACCCGCTTCCACGACACCGGGGCGGCCGAGCGGGCGCAGGCCCATTTCGACCGCGTCTTCGTCGAGCACGAGCTGCCCGCGGAGATCGACGACAGCGCGATCGACGCGCAGGACGGGCTGGTCCACCTGCCCGCCGCGCTGGCCAGCGCGTTCGGGGTCTCGCGCTCGGAGGCACGCCGGCTGCTGGCCCAGGGCGGGGTGAAGCTCGCCGGGGAGCCGCTGGGCGCCGCCGATCTCGACCTGCCGGTCGCGCGGGTGGACGGGGTCGTCGTCCAGCTCGGCCGGCGCCAGTTCCGCCGGCTGCGGGTGCGCTGATGGGCGTCCACGCCGGGCTCCTGCGCCTGCAGACCGACGGGCACGGGGAGATCGTCGACCTCACCCAGGGTGTGGCCACGATCGTCGCCCGGTCAGGGGTGCGCTCGGGGGTCGTGGTCGTCTTCGCGGTCGGGTCGACGGTGGCGGTCACGACGATGGAGTACGAGCCCGGCGGTGTGACCGACCTGCAGGAGCTGCTGGAGCGCATCGCACCCGTCTCCGGCGAGTACCGCCACAACGCGCTGAACGGCGACACGAACGCCCACGCCCACCTGCGCGCGGCCATCCTGGGGCCGTCGGAGTCGCTCCCGATCGTCGACGGCGAGCTCGGGCTCGGGACCTGGCAGCAGGTCGTCCTGCTCGACTTCGACGACCGCGCGCGCGAGCGCGTGGTCTCCGTCCACGTCCTCTCCTGAGGCGCGAGGGACGCGCCCGCTCGCCTCCTGCTAGTCTTCCGTGTCCGGTCAGCCCGCGTCGCGCAAGCGGCCCCGTTGAGGGGCACCAACTTCGGCGCTATACTGCCCGGTCCGTTCTCCCGCCTTCGCGGCGGGGGAGCGTCCTAAGAGAAGGAAGCACCTTCCCGCCAGGGCGCAGCGGTCTTTGAAAACTCAACAGCATGCGCACCTCGAGGCTCTTCAGCCTTGAGATGTGCGTCCAGGTTCGATCCGCCTGATGCCGGCTTTGCCGGCTCGAGGCGGACTGAGCATTACCTGTCATGACCGCGGCGCCTCGTGTATGTGGCGCCGCAAAGCAGTAGGTCACGACAAACTCTCTAAGCCGGGCGGAGATCTTCGGATCGCCGTGCGGTTCGATCGTCGCGGGTCGAGGTCTTCGGACCGAAGCCGCGACACTTCACGGAGAGTTTGATCCTGGCTCAGGACGAACGCTGGCGGCGTGCTTAACACATGCAAGTGGAGCGACGAACCAGGG
>JADGPM010000330.1 GCA_017882425.1 Solirubrobacteraceae bacterium | reverse complement strand
CGGTCGAAGCGGCCCGGGCGCAGCAGCGCCGGGTCGAGGATGTCCGGGCGGTTCGTCGCGGCGATGAGGATGATGTTGTCCGTCATCGTGAACCCGTCCATCTCCACGAGGAGCTGGTTGAGGGTCTGCTCGCGCTCGTCGTGCCCGCCGCCCAGGCCGGCGCCGCGGTGACGACCGACGGCGTCGATCTCGTCCATGAAGATGATGCACGGCGAGTTCTGCTTGGCCTGCTCGAAGAGGTCGCGCACGCGGCTGGCGCCGACGCCGACGAACATCTCGACGAAGTCCGAGCCGGAGATCGAGAAGAACGGGACGCCCGCCTCGCCGGCGACCGCGCGGGCGAGCAGCGTCTTGCCGGTGCCCGGAGGGCCGAAGAGCAGGACGCCCTTCGGGATCCGCGCGCCGAGCGCCTGAAACTTCTTCGGATTCTCCAGGAACTCCTTGATCTCGTGGAGCTCCTCCACCGCCTCGTCGGCGCCCGCGACGTCACGGAAGGTGATCTTCGGCGAGTCGACCGACATGCGCTTGGCGCGCGACTTGCCGAACGACATGACCTTCGAGCCACCGCCCTGCACCTGGTTCATGAGGAAGATCCAGAACCCGATGAAGATCAGGAACGGCAGCACGTAGGTGAGCAGCGAGATCCAGCCGTTGGTCTTGCGGCCCTCGACGTTCCAGCTGTCGAGCTTGTTCTGCTGCTGCGCTGCCTGGAGCTGGGCGTCGAGGCGGTCGGCGCCGCCGTCGGTGTAGCCCGTCTCGTAGGACTTGCCGTCCTTCTGCGTGACGACGAGCGTGTTGTCCTTCGTCTTGATGTCGACGGACTTCACCTGCCCGTCGCTCAGCTGCGTCAGGAACTCGCTGTAGGTCGGCGGCTTGGTCTGGTTGCCGGTGTTGATCAGCCGCTGCGCGAAGAACGCCAGCACCACCACGATGAGGATCGGGAAGGCTGCGCTCTTGAAGAACCTGCTCATGCGGAGATGTCCGTGACGCGTCGTGCGTCGGGCTCGAGGGCGGAAATCAAGGGATCAGCGTACCAGTACGCGTGCCTGATCCAGCCCGATCGGACGGACCGTCATAGTGCGTTCACGCCTCCGCGAGCGCGGCGACATATGGCAGGTTGCGCCAGCGCTCGCGATGGTCGAGCCCGTAGCCGATCGCGAAGCGGTTGGGAATCTCGAAGCCCGTGTAGAGGATCGGCACGTCCGCCTTGCGCCGTTCCGGCTTCGTCAGCAGCGCGCAGACCTCGAGCGATGCGGGGTCGCGCGCGCCGAGATTGCGCAGCAGATACTGCAGCGTGAGTCCGGAATCCACGATGTCCTCGACGATCAGCACATGGCGGCCCTCGATCGGCATGTCGAGGTCCTTGAGGATCCGCACGACGCCGCTCGAGTCGGTCGCCGACCCGTACGAGGCGACGGCCATGAAGTCGACCTCGCAGGGCACGGTGATGTTGCGCATGAGGTCCGACAGGAAGAACATCGCGCCCTTGAGGACCCCGACGAGCAGCAGGTCGCGCTCGGCGTAGTCGTCGCTGACCTGGCGCCCCAGCGCGCGCACGCGTTCCTTCAGCTGGTCCGGCTGGACGAGGATCTCGCCGATCGGCGGTGCGTCTGCCATGGGGGCCCGAGGTTACGGCCTGCCCGGTCCGGGCGGCCTCGCGGGCAGCGGCGGCGTGCGCTCGAAGCGCAGCACGCCGTCCTCCACGACGGCCCGCGCGCCATCGCCGACGTCGAGCGCGGCCGCGGTCCCCGCGGCGGAACCGAGCTCGAGGATCTCGTCGAGGCGCGCGGGCGCGCGGGCGCAGAGACCGCCCGCCGCCGCCTCGGCGAGCCGGCGCACGACGAGCCGCGCGAGCGCCGGCGGGAGCGCGGCGAGATGGCCGACCGCGATCCGGTCGCGTCCCGCGAGCGCCGTCCGCACGACGACGTCGAGCACCTCGGCCTCGTCCTCGAGCAGCTCGGCCGTGCGCAGGATGTTCTCGTCCGCCGCGGGGTGCAGTTCGCGCAGTGCGGGCAGGACGGTGCCTCGCACCCGCCCGCGGGCGAAGCGGTCCGAGTCGTTCGTCAGGTCCTCGCGCCAGGTCAGCCCGCGCGAGGCGCACCAGCGCGCCGTGTCCTCGCGCGTCAGGCGGGCGCGCAGCAGGGGACGCACCAGCAGCCCGCGGCGGTCGGGCATGCCGACGAGCGCGCGGCGCCCCGGTGAGGCCGCCAGGCGGTAGACGATCGTCTCCACCTGGTCACTGGCGGTGTGGCCGACCGCCACGCGCGCGCCGTCGACGGCGGCGCGGCGCGCACCGGCCGCGTAGCGCACGTCGCGCGCCCACGCCTGGAGGTTGCCGGGCCCGTCGGCCGGCCTGCTCGCGCGCTCGATCTCCAGCGGCACCTCCAGGCGCGCGCAGAGCTCGGCGCAGTGGCGCTCGTCGGCGCGGGCGTCCGGGCGCAGCCCGTAGTTGACGTGCAGCGCGCGCACGTGCTCGCGCCCGGTGAGCGTGGCCGCCATGTCGAGCAGGCAGACCGAGTCGCGCCCGCCCGAGAGCAGCACGACGACGGGCCGCCCGGGCGCGAGCAGCTCGCCATCGCGCACACGGTCCAGCAGCGCGCTCGCCGGCTCCGGGCCCACCCCCGCCTACTCCTCCGGCAGCCCGGCGAGGAACAGCTCGGTGACCTCGTCGAAGCCCTTCAGCTTGACCTCGCCGATGTACTCGAACTCCAGGTGCTTCCCGGAGGCCTCGACGATCGCGCGCGTGACGAGCACCTCGCCGGCGCCGGCGCGCGCGGCCACGCGCGAGGCGAGGTTGACCTCGCGTCCGTAGTAGTCGCCGTCGCGGTAGACCACCTCGCCGACGTGGACGCCGATGCGCGGCAGCGACGTGTCGGAGACGAGCGTCTGGAAGCCGACGGCCCAGTCCACCAGGGCAGCCGGGTCGGTCGAGACGACCATCACCTCGTCGCCGATCGTCTTCACGATCCGTGCGTCCTCGGGCAGCGTGTCGGCGACGTTCGCGACGAAGCGCTCGACGACCCCCGCGGCCTCGAGGTCCCCCTGCTGCTCGGTGAGCTGCGTGTAGCCGGCGAGGTCGGCGAACCCGATCGCCACGCGCAGGCGCCCCAGCTCGGAGCCCGCGCCGCCGAGATCGCTCTCCATGTGCCCCACGATGTCCTGCTCGATGAAGTGGTGCAGGAACCGCCGGTGCACGTGATCCATCACCGGCGAGGCGAGCGGCAGCACACGCGCGGTGAGATCGTTCATCTGCTCGGCCACCTCGATGCCCGGCATGCCGTCGCGCAGCAGCGGCTCGTGGACGTAGAGGTGGAAGAGGCGCACCTCGGCGTCGGCGATCTGGGCGACCGACTGGCCGTAGACGCGGATCAGCTGCATCAGCGCCATCAACGGGAAGCCGGCGCCGAGCACGGCCGAGATGTGCTCGAGCATCTCCATGTCGTACTCGCTCAGCGAGTCCGCCGAGCCCGCCGGGAACCCCACGGCGGCGAAGATCCGCTCGATGAGCTTCGGCGCCAGGCCGGTGCGGCGCGCGGCCTCGCGGAGCGTGTACCCGCCGGCGATGTCCGGCAGCAGCTCCTCGACGTAGCCGAAGGCGAGGCGTCCCTCGTGCGTGGCCGTCCGGATCTCCTGCAGCGCGTGCCCGCGGTCGCGCAGGCGCGCGACGATCCTGGCGTGGGCGACGGCGGTCGGCGGCCACCGGCCGTCCATCGGACCGTCGGCGAAGAGGCCCTGCTCGACCCAGCGGCGCAGCGTCGAGGGCGCGACGCCGACGCGCCGCGCCGCCTCGACGGTCGAGACGACCTCGCCGGGCGCCGGAATGTCGGGGGGCTCCGGCAACACCGCGGTCGGTGCCCGGCTAGGCGACCAGGTGCGGGTAGCGCTCCTCGAGCGCGTCCCGGTACATCGCGTAGACCGGCTTCGTGATCGGGATCAGGGCGAGCGATGCCTTCACGTCGCCGCCGGTCTTGATCCGTCGCCGCGCGATTGCGATGGGGATGTTCTCCTTGCCCTGGAAGTAGCGGACCGCCGTCTCGGCGCTCATCTTCATCTTGACCTTCGGCTCCCAGTCGACGTCGTCGCTCCACTCCCAGTGCAGGTTGCCCGGCTCGCCCTGGCGGGAGGAGCGGACGTTGACGACCATGTCGAGGTCGTCGAACTCGAAGCGCTGGGGGACGTCGGCGTCGCGGAGCTTGGGCCCCATGTCGGGGTCCTCGTCCATCAGCCGGAAGACGAGGTCCATCGCATCGCGGAACTGCTTGTCTGATTCGAACTCGAGACCCATGGTGCCCTTTCTACAGGAACGCCCCGCGCCGCTGCACGAGCGTCGCCTCGAGCTGCTCCTGGATCGTCTCCCTGATGCGCTCGGAGAGGTCGAGGACGAGCGCCCGATCGTCGGCCGCCTCGGGCCCGTGCGGGCGCAGGTCGACCGCCGGGGCGAACGTGATCCGCCAGCGCGAGGGCAGCGGGATCGCGCCGAACGGGCCGAGCAGCGGGAACGTCGGCGTGATCGGCAGGTAGGGCGCGCCGACCAGCCGCGCGAGCGCCGACGGCGCGCGGGCGATCATGGGGTAGATCTCCTCGCTGCCGACCACGGCGGTGGGGACGATCGGCACGCCCGCGCGCAGCGCCAGCTCGATGAAGCCCCCGCGGCCGAAGCGCTCGAGGTGGTAGCGCTCGGACCAGGCCTTCCCCGTGCCCTTCTCCCCCTCCGGGAAGACCATCACGACGTGGCCCTCGCGCAGCAGCCGCAGCGCGTCGTGCTGCGAGGCGGGCACGCCACCGAACCGGCGGATCGCGACCGAGGCCCACGGCAGCTCGAACGCCCAGTCGAGGACCAGGAAGCGGGGGTGGCGCGCGGCGCCGTGGCGCCGGCGGATCGCCGTGGCGATCATCGACGCGTCCCACGGCAGGACGCCGGCGTGGTTGGCGGCGATCAGCACGCCACCGCGCGCCGGCACATGGTCGACGCCGTCGGCCGACACGCGCCACCAGTGGTCGTAGAGGAGGTCGAGCAGCGGCTCGACGTCGCGGGCGAACTGCGGCGCGTAGCCCCAGGCATCCTCGCGGTACCCGCCGCCGATCGCGCGGCGCGCCGCCGCGACGGCGCCGGCCGCCTCGCGCGGCAGTGCCAGGACGCCGCTCATCCCGGCACCCCCGGGGCGATGCCGGCCGCGCGCTCGAGCGCCGCGAGCGTCGTGCGCAGCGGCGTGAAGCCGAGCTCCTCGGACATCCGCGTCGTGTCGACCGTCCGGCCGTATCGGAGGTAGCGCAGGATGTCCTCGCTCAGCGGCGGCAGCCCGCCGGCCCGCACGAGCGCACCGGCGACCTGGCCGTAGATCGGGTGCGCGATCGGCACCGACCGCCGGCGCGTGCGCTTGAGCGCGCGGCTGAGCGAGATCGGCTCGGAGGCGGCGACGTTCACCGGGCCGTCGACGGGGTGGACGACGGCGCACCGGAGCGCGGCGATCGAGTCGTCCTCGTCGAGCAGCTGGATGCGCGGGTCGAACCCGAGCACCGTCGGGACGACCGGCACCCGCAGCATCCGGGTGATCGGCGTGTCGAGCGTGGGCCCGACGACGGGCTGCAGCCGCAGCACCGTGCACGTCACCGCGGGCGCCCGGCGGGCGAAACCCTCGACCAGCCGCTCGAGCTCGCCGACGTCGCGCTGGAAGCGCGTGCGCAGCGGGAAGCGGCGCGCCTGGTCCTCGGTGATGAACGACGGCGCGGAGGGCTCGGACCCGTAGATCGCCGCCGCGCTGCGCACGACGACGGTGCGCAGGCCCGGCAGCGCCGCGGCGGCGGCGAGCAGCCGCAGCGTGCCGACGACGTTGATGTCGTGCAGGTCGCGCGCCGCGCGCCCCGGCTCGGGGAACTGCGAGATGTCGTTGTGGACCAGGGTGTCGACCGCGGCGGCGCGCAGGTGCGCGCCGAGCTCCGGCGTGCGCAGGTCCGCCTCGATGAACGTGATGCGCGCGCGCAGGAGCCGCCCCGGCGGGCGCGTGTCGAGCCCGATGACGCGGTCGACTCCAGGGTCCTCGGCGAGCCGGGCGGCGAGCCGCGAACCCCAGAAGTTCGAGACGCCCGTGATGAGGATGCGGCGCCCGGGCACGGCGCTGCCCGCGCTCAGCCGGCGGCGGGCTTGCGCGCGGGCGGCTTCGCCGCGGGCTTGCGCTCCCCGACGGGCTTGCGCGGCGTGGCGGGCGCGGCACGCCGTGCCGGCGCCGCCGCGGGCCTGGCCTCGAGCGCCGCGAGGCGCTTCTCGATCGCGTCGAGCCGCTCGCCGACGCGGCGGACCTCGTCGCCCGTCGGGGGACGCAGCTCCTCGAGCGCGTCGCGCACGCGCTGCGCCGCGGAGGTCAGGTCGTCGGCGATCTGCTCGGCGCGCTCGCGGGTGAGCTGTGACCCGGCGACCTGGAACGCCTGGTCGACGGCCGAACGGACCTGATCGGCGCGGGAATCGGGCTTGCTCTGCTTCGCGGACTTCTTCTCGGACTTGGCCATGGGCGCAGACTATCCTCGCGCGCCGATGCCCCCGCAACCTCGCCATGTCCACCCCACGGCGCCGCTGGCGCCCCGCGCGCTGCTGCCGGGCGACCCGGGGCGCGCCCTGCTGCTCGCCCAGGAACTGACCGACGAGCCGCGGATGTTCAACCACAACCGCGGCCTGTGGGGGTACACGGGGACCGCGCCGGACGGCGACCCGCTGACGATCATGAGCCACGGGATGGGCGGGCCGAGCGCCGCGATCGTGTTGGAGGAGCTCTGCGACCTGGGCCTCGAGGTGGCGATCCGGATCGGAAGCTGCGGCGCCCTCGACGAGCGCCTCCGGCTCGGCGACCTCGTCGCCTCGACGAGCGTCATCGCCGCCGACGGGACGAGCCGGGCGCTCGGCGCGGGCGCCGACCTGCTGCCCGACGCCGCCCTGCTCGAGCGGCTGGTCGAGGCGGCCGACCACGCCGGCCCGACGGTCTCGACCGACCTCTTCTACGACCCGGTCGCCGAGCGGGTCGACGCCTGGCGCACGGCCGGGGCGCTCGCCGTGGAGATGGAGGCGGCGACGGTGCTCGCGGTGGCCGCGCGGCGCGGGATCCGTGCGGCCTGTCTGCTGACCGTGTCCGACGCGGGGCCGGGCGGCGGCGAGCGCATCAGCGTGCAGGCGCTGGAGGTGGCGAGCCGTCGCCTCGGGACGGTCGCGCTCGCGGCGCTGTCGGCCTGAGCGTCTCGAGGCCCGCCTGCGCGTCGGCCGCCCAGTCGATCGCCGCGGTGGTCGCCTGGGCCGTGTCGAGCGCCGCGATGAACGGCTCGGGGTCGCCCGCCGAGGACAGCGCCCGCAGCCCGTCCATATAGGCGTCGCGGTGGTCGGCGGTGATGATGATCCGCTGCTCGCCGACGGCCGTGAGCTCGGCGTTCATCCGCATCCGTGCGACACGGTCGTTGCCCTCGGGCAGCGGCCGGACCTCGGACAGCAGGAACGCCTGGAAGGCTGCGCGCGCGAACCCGGGCGGCAGTGCGGCGTAGCGCTTGTGTCCCTGGCGCAGCGTCCCGCGCACGAGCCCGGGCTGGACCGGGCCCGCGGCGGGCTCGGTCTCGGGTACGCGCGCGGAGAGACGCTGCTCGGCGGCGGCGAACTGCGGGGTGCCGGTCGACGGCGATGCGGCGCGCGAGGGCACCGGGCGCGCGGCCAGTGCCGCGAGCAGGACGTCGAACAGCTCGACGCGCGCGGGGTCGCACGGCAGGCCCTCGATTCGCGGCGCCGGGACGTCGCGCCCCGGGTGCGCGCCGGCCGGGCCCGGACGCAGGCGCCGCGCGATCAGGGCCTCCAGCCGCGCGAGCTCCTTGGACGTCCCGAGCTCGGCGCTCACCTGGCGGGCGTCCTCGCGCAGCGCGCCCAGGCCATCGGCGCCCCGCACCGCCGCGACGCGATCCAGGCGCTCCAGCAGCTGCGGCTCGGCGAGCGTCCAGCGGAATCCCCCGCGAGCGCGTGCGTCGCGCAGGTTCTCGAGGAACCGCCGCGCCTCAGAGGCCAGGAACAGGCCGTCCATGAACGGGGTGTCGCCGACGACGGGCCCGTGCCCGCGGCGCGCGCGCAACCGCAGCCCGGGCAGCTCGATCGTCCGGTGGGTGCCGGCCGCCACGCACAGCGACCCGTCGGCCGACGGCGCGAGCGTGAAGGCGGTCGCGTCGACGACGACGGCTCCCGGCAGGTAGCCGGCGAGGATCGCCCATCGGTGCCGGGCCACCACGCGTTCGACCGGATCGGGTCCGGCGCGGGCGTACAGGCGCGGGCCGACCTGCCGCAGGTCGCCGGTTGCGACCGCAGCCCGGACGGCGCGGGAGATCGACGTCGAGGTGAAGAACACCTCGTCGGCGGCAGCGAGGGAAAAGGCCGACGTAATGCTGAGAATCCTACGACCAGCCATGCGATTTCCCCGACCTACGGGGCGCTTTGCAGCGCTTCACCGCGCCCCGCGGTGCAGAGTCTCGGCGGGGCGGCGGCGGGCGCGTCAGGCCGAGGGCTTGCGTGCGGCCGGCTTCTTCGCCGGAGCCTTGCGTGGCGGCGTCCCGCCTGCGGGCTTCAGTGCCGCGACGGCCCGAGAGACCTCGCTGAGCGCGCCGTCGATCGCGGTGAGGCGCTCCTCGATGGCGGCGAGGCGCTCATCCGCGCCGGCCTGGCCCTGGCGCGCGACGCGCTCGTCGAGGCGGTCGACGCCGTCCTCGATCCCCTCGAGGCGCTGCGCGACCGACCGCACCCTGCGGGTGAGGCGCTCCAGATCGGCGGCGGAGGGGATGTTCAGGGCCCCCATCGCGGCCTCCTGCGCCTGGCCGGCGCGCTCACGTGCCTCGAACGCGCGCGACAACGCGCTGCTGACCAGCGGATTCTCGAGCAGATCCTGGGCGATCTTGCCCAGGGCGTCCTCGCCCTGGCGGCTGAGGCGCTCGCGCAGCCCGTCGCCGGTCGTCTCGTCGTCGTGCATCGTGGTCCTTCCGCTCGCAGGAGTGCCGGGAGGCGAACGCTACCTGCTCCGGAGGCCGCGCAGGAATGCGGCCGGATTACGGACAAGCACGGATAACTCTATGGCTCGACTTTAGGGTCAGTAATGGTCAGGGATCGAAACTTCCGTCTTCAATCGGCCGTTCCGGGGTCAAGCGACGGGCCGATTCCGCCGAAGTGGAACGCACGGCTCGGCCTCTGGCTGCCTGCCGCTCCACGAGTTCCGTCAACTTGATTTCCCCGCTCTCCATCCCCGCCCGCACGCTGCGCGCCCTGATTCTGCGGTCCATCGCGACTGATACGTTCGCCGTGCTCCGGTGGTCCCCGCTCCGGACGGTGGTTGCGGGGCGGTCCGTGGGCGTCAGGCACCGGATGCACGCACGCACCCTGCTCATCGCGATCTTCACGGCGTTCGTCGCCGTCCTCGCCCTCGCGGGGTCCCCAGCTCCGGCGCGGGCCGATGGCGCCGCGGCGGCCCAGGCGCAGTGCGTGAACGCCGACGGCTCGCCGATCCTCGATCCGGCCACGGGCGCGCCCGTGCCCTGCGCGGCGGCCGATGCGCAGCCTCCGGCGGCCACGCCCGATCCGGCTCAGACGACGCCGGATCCGGGCGCGCCCGCGACCGATCCGGCGCCCGCGAGCCAGCCGCCGGCGACAGTGGACACGTCGACGACCCCCCAGACGGACGCGCCGAGCGCCGGCACGCAGGAGCCGCAGTCCGTCGAGCCCGGAACATCGAAGTCTAACCCTTCAGTTAAGCATGAGGGTAAGCCGCGAAAGCGCCATAGACACGGGCAACCGGCCGATTCCGGCCACACCGGGCCGGACGACTCGAAGCCGCCGCCACCGCCGAGCAGCCTGCTGAAGCCGGGCGGATCGCCCGGCGGCACGACGGACACGGGCAGCGGAGGGCCGTCGACCGGCGCCGTAGGCGGGGGCGGCACGTTCCCGCTCGTCAGCGGCCCGGTGATCGTCCCCCACGCCGTGCCGAACATCGTGCTGGACACCTTCCGCGTCCCGCCGTTCCTGCTGCCGATCTACCAGGCCGCCGGCGTGGAGTACGGCGTGCGCTGGGAGGTCCTGGCGGCGATCAACTCGATCGAGACCGACTACGGCCGCAACCTCAGCGTCAGCACCGCCGGGGCCGAGGGCTGGATGCAGTTCATGCCGGGGACCTGGGCCACCTACGGCGTCGACGCCAACCGCGACGGGCGAAAGGACCCCTACAACCCGGTGGACGCGATCTTCGCCGCCGCCCGCTACCTCAAGGCCGCCGGTGCCGGCGACAGCCTCCAGAAGGCGATCTTCTCCTACAACCACGCGCAGTGGTACGTCGACGACGTCCTCGCACGTGCGCGTGCGCTCAGCGCGATCCCGGCGGAGGTCATCGGCTCGCTCTCCGGGCTGACGCTCGGCCGGTTCCCGATCGCAGCGCCCTCGACGTACGCCGGCCGGCTGGACACCCGCGCCAAGACCGGGCGCGTCACGAGTGGCAACGCCGCGCTGACCGTCGGCAGCAGCGCGGCGCGGCGCGGCATGCGCATCTACACGCGTCCGGGTGCGCCGGTCGTCGCCGTCCAGGACGCGACCGTCGTGGCCATCGGGACGAATCGCCGTCTCGGCCGCTACATCCGCCTACGCGATGCCTACGGCAACACGTACACGTACGCCCACCTCGCGAAGGTCGCGGCGCTGCACCCGGTGCCCAAGCCGCGCGCCGAGAGCGAGCAGGCGATCCGCCGCGAGCTCGGCCTCGACGGCAAGGACCCCAAGCCCACCGGCTCGGCGACCGCCGGCAAGCAGACGTCCACACCGCAGAGCTCGGCCCAGACGCTCTCGGCCACCACACTGGCCGCCCCGGCGACGACCGGCTCGCCCGCGACGAGCGGCGTCGCGGCCCCGATCTTCACGACGCAGCACCCGGGCGGCAACGTGGGCGCGCTGACGGGCGACGCGCCCACGGACACCGGCGCCACCGGCGCCACCCCGGCCGCGACGTCCACCGACCCGGTCGCGTCAGCTCCCGCCGCAACGGTGCCGGTCGAGAAGACGAGCACCGCCGCGCTGATCCGCGGCGTCGCGACGACGCCCGACGCGACGCTCACGGCCGCCGCCGACGCGAGCGGGCGCCCGCCGCTCTACCTGCGCCTGCGCGCCTACGCGAGGCTCGCTATGGCGAAGCTCGACGCCGCCGCCCCCGCGGTCGACGTCTCCACCTTCGGCGCCTACTTCGCCGATCGCCCGGCCGGGCTCAAGCGCGGCGACTACGTGCTCAAGCCGATGCGCCGCGGCGCGAAGGTCATCGCGGGCACGATCATCGGCCGCGTGGGGATGGCCTCGCTGCGCCGCACGCAGGGCACCAGCGCCGGCGACCGCGTCGCCGAGCGCAAGGCCGCCAAGCAGCTGCACCTCGCGCGCGTCCCGCACCTCTACTTCGAGGTCCGTCCCGCCGGGCGCAAGAGCCCGCGGATCGACCCCAAGCCGATCCTCGACGGCTGGCGGCTGCTCGACGAGACGGCGATCTACCGCGCGCGCAACCCCGTCGTGCACAGCGCGAGCGCGTCGGACAAGCTGACGATCGGGCAGATCCTGCTGATGAGCAAGGATCAGCTCGCCCGTCACGTGCTGGCCAACCCGAACATCAAGATGTACGAGTGCGGGCGCCAGGACGTGCAGGCCGGCGTCATCGACCGCCGCGTGCTCGCGACGCTCGAGTTCCTCGTCTCGCGCGGGATGAACCCGACGGTCACGGCGCTCAAGTGCGGCCACAGCCTCTACACCACGAGCGGCAACATCTCCGAGCACAGCACCGGCGACGCCGTCGACATCGCGGCCATCAACGGCACGCCCATCAACGGCCACCAGGGCCCGGGCTCGATCACCGACAAGGCGGTGCGCCAGCTGATCACGCTGCAGGGCACGATGAAGCCCCACCAGATCATCACCCTCATGCAGTACCCCGGCACCGACAACACGCTCGCGCTCGCCGACCACTACGACCACATCCACGTCGGCTTCCACGAGTCGGCGACGGAGACGAGCGCGCTGAAGCCCAGCCAGTGGGACCGGCTCATCAACGGCCTCGAGCGCATCAGGAACCCGACGATCATCGGCGCCGGGCAGGTGGCCGCGGCCGCGCGCGACCGCGCGTCGCGCTCGCAGCGCAGCGGGCCGACGCCGGTCCGCGTCACCGCGGCGGTCGACGCCGCCGACATCATCGCCGACACCCCCTACATCTGGGGCGGCGGCCACAGCTCCTTCCAGGCGCAGGGCTACGACTGCTCGGGCTCGGTCTCCTGGGTCCTGCACGGCGCCGGCCTGCTCGATCAGCCGCTCACGTCGGGTGATCTCGAACGCTACGGCGACCCGGGGCCGGGGCGCTGGATCACGATCTACGCGAACGCGGCGCACACCTTCATGGTCATCGGCGGCTGGCGCTACGACACCGGCAACCTGCCGTCGACCGGCACGCGCTGGAGTGACAGCGGACGCTCGACCGCCGGGTTCGTCGCCCGCCACCCACCGGGGCTGTAGTCACGGACGCCGCGCCGCTCTTCCGGTTCGTCCAGCTCGAGGTCCCGTGGGACCTCGGGCCGGCCGACGGGCGCTACGTGCTGCGCGGGCACGCCGGCGAGCCCGCCCACATCCTCGTGCTGCGGACGCTCGGTGCGCAGCAGCGGCGGCTGCTCGGCCGGCGCCGCGGCGCCCGGCCCGCCGTGCCCGCCCCCGAGCCGGCACCGGTGACGACGGCGCGTGCGACGCTGATCGCCGCACGCCCGCTGACCGAGCCCGGCGAGCGCTGGCTCGCGAACGCCGACCTCGCCGTCGAGGCCGACCGCGCCATCGACGTCCTCAACGCCGTCCTGCACGCGCACCGCATCGCCGCAGCCGATCCGACGGTCCGCCCCGTCGTCCGGGCGCAGGCGCTCGTGGTGCGCGTCGGCGTCGGGGGCGGCGAGCAGGTCGCCGACGGGCGCTGGGCCAGGGCCGTCGAGGTCGCCCCCGCGCGTGCTCGCGGCCATCGCGAGAGCGTGCTGCGCCCGCAGGAGCGCCTGGCGGCGATCCTCGGCGCACGCGACGTCGTGCTCGCCTGCGAGGACCTCACGCTGCGCGCCCGCGCCGACGCGGATGCCGGGCGCTGGCGCGAGGCGGCCTTCCAGCTGCGCGTCGCGCTCGAGGCGGCGATCGCCGAGCTCCAGCCATGGGGTGGGCAGGGCGACCTCGACGCGCGGATCGCGGCGCTGCGCGAGCAGCGCACCAGCGTCGGGCAGATCGCGAACACCGCGCTCGAGGGCGGCCTCCAGGAGCCGCAGATCGCGCAGGTCGAAGCGGTGCTCGAGCAGATCGAGGCGGCGCTGCGCGCGCGCACCCAGCTCGGGCTGCGCTGAGCGCTCAGCCCGCGGCGGCGACCAGCGTGCGCATCAGTGCGGCGGCCTCGTCGTCGGAGAGCCCCTGCTCGCGCGCGAGCGACGTCCACGCGTGGAAGGAGATCGCGTGCCCGATCGCCGCCTGTGTGCGGCGCCGCGGCGCTCCGCGCTGCCGGCGCCCGTGCATCAGCGTGTCGCGCGCGACCTCGAACCATCCCTGCCAGGGGCCGAAGCGTTCTGCGACCAGCGGCGAGATGCTGGCGTCGCGCAGCAGGTTGTCGAGCATCTGCCCTGCCCGACGGTAGTAGGCGTACATCTCGCCGAGCGCTACGTCGAGACGCTCGTCGGGAGTGTCGATCGCCGCCCAGGCGCCGAGGTCGGGCAGCGGGTTGTCGGCAGCCCAATGCTGCGAGCACGCGTCGAACAGCGCCGCCTCGTCCGGGAAGTGGCGGTAGAGCGTCGAGCGCCGCACCCCCGCGTGGTCGGCGACGGCGCTGAGCGACGTGCGCGAGGGCCCGAGGGTCCCGTGCAGGGCCACGGCGCTCTCGGTGATGCGCCGGCGGGTCTCGTCCTGGAGCTCCGCCCGGCGGCGCATGCGGTAGGGGCGTGTCGGCTGTTCGTCGGTCATCCCTGTCCGATGATTTTGACAGAGCGGGCGGCGGTGCGCTAGTTTGCGCGACACCAGTGTCCGACGAAAGGGGAGCAGGCAGATGGCAGTCACAGCTGAGTCCCGGGTGCTGAGCCCGGCCGATGGGCATGCGGGGTTCCTCGGGAGCATCGGCGTGCGGTTCATGGTCGACGGCGCGACGAGCGCCGAGTGCTTCTCGCTCGTCGAGCATCCGATGTCTGCGCGGGCCCTGGCGGCGCCGCTGCACCGGCACACGCGTGAGGACGAGTACAGCTACGTGATCGAGGGGCGCATGGGAGCGCTGCTCGGCGACGACGCCCTCGAGGCCGGGCCCGGTGACCTCGTCTTCAAGCCCCGGGGCGAGTGGCACACGTTCTGGAACGCCGGCGACGAGCCGTGCCGGGTGCTGGAGATCATCGCCCCCGCCGGGTTCGAGCGGTTCTTCGCCGAGCTCGTCGCCCTCGGCGGGGTCGCCGAGGCCGACCCGGAGATCCTCGGTGACCTCCTCGGGCGCTATGAGCTCGAGATGGACCCCTCCAGCGTCCCGATGCTGATCGAGCGCTTCGGCGTGCGCTTCCCGGCCGAGCCGCTCTGACCGGCTACAGGGCCGCGACCAGCGCCTGCAGCTCGCCGACGACGTCGCCGTCGAGCTTCACGACGGCGCGCGCGTCGAACGGCGTCGGCCCCTGCGTCACGAGCGCGACCGCACCGCCGTTGGCCCGTGTGACCCCCGGGAGCTGCGCGACCGGGTGCACCTCGAGCGAGCTGCCGATGCACAGCAGCACGTCGGCTCCGGCGGCCAGCTCGTGCGCGCGCTCCAGCGCGCCCTCGGGCAGGAACTCGCCGAACAGGACGACGTCGGGCTTCAGCGGCGCCTCGCACTCGCAGCGCGGGATGCCGCGGTCGTCCGCGATCAGGCGCCGGCGCGTCTCATGGAGCGGGTAGGTCGCGCCGCAGACCAGGCACGAGGCGTGCTCGATCGTCCCGTGCACCTCGACGAGGTCGCGCGTGCCGGCCTTGCGATGCAGCATGTCGATGTTCTGCGTGATCACGGCCGTGAGGATCCCGCGGCGCTCGAGCTCGACGAGCGCCTCGTG
>JADGPM010000082.1 GCA_017882425.1 Solirubrobacteraceae bacterium | reverse complement strand
TTGAAGGCCTGGATCCCGAACGGGATCCCGATGATCGTGATGCAGAGCAGCACGCCGGCGAGAATCCACCCGATCGTCAGCCAGATCCCGGCGAAGACGAGCCAGATGATGTTGAGGATCACGCGCATGCGACGAGCGTACCCGCCGTCAGCCGACGAGCAGGCGCCGCGGGTTGTCCGGGTCGCGTCGGACCTCGCCGCGCGCCATGCGCAGGACGACCTCGGGGAGCAGCTCGTGCTCGATCCGCTGGAGATGCTGGTGGACCTCGGCCGGGTCGCTCATGGTCCCGAGCTCGATCGCCCGCTGCGCGAGGATCGCGCCGGTGTCGACGCCCTCGTCGACGAGGTGGACGGTGACGCCGAAGACCTTGACGCCGTACTCGACCGCCTGCTCGATCGCGCGCACGCCGGGGAAGGCGGGCAGCAGTGACGGATGGACGTTCACGATCCGGTCCGGGAAGCGCCCGATGAACACGGAGTCGAGCAGCGCCATGTACCCGGCGAGGACGATGATCTCCGCGCCCCTGGCCTGGAGCCAGTCCGCCATCGCGAGGTCGTGCGAGGCGCGGTCGGCGTAGTCGGCGTGGGGGAACACGCGTACGGGGACGTCGGCCTCGCGCGCGCGGCGCAGCGCCGGGGCCTCCGCCTTGTTCGAGCCGACCGCGACGACCTGGCAGTCGCCGCCCTGGAGACGGTCGAGCAGCGCCTGGAGGTTCGAGCCGCGACCCGAGACGAGGACGCCGACGTTCATGCCGTCGGCAGCTGCTCGGCCTGGGCCACGACGAGCTTCGGGAAGCGGCCGCCGGTCGAGGCCAGCCGGCCCTCCTGCATCAGCTCGTCGACGCGGCCGAGCACCTCGTCGGCGCGCAGCGCGCCGAACACCCCGTACGCGGGAAGGGCGTCGTAGCCGTGCTGCTCGATGACCTTTGAGCGCCCGCCGCGCAGGATCTCGACCGTGCGCGTGCGGCCCACCTGCGGCTGCGCCTCGCCGACGACGGCGAGGATCGCGGTGTCCAGGTCGGCGTCCGGCGGCAGCGGCGCGGACGGGCGCCGCGGACCACGGGCGGTCGCGCCACCGGATCGTCCGGTGCGCCGCGCGGTGATCTCGACCGCTGTGACGTCGGCGACGCACTCCGGCGCGCACACGTCGCAGCACGGAACGCTCGGCGCCGGGCGCTCGGCATCGCCGAAGTGGCGCAGGACCGCCTCGCGGCGGCAGACCGGGTCCTCGACGAACGCCCAGACCGAGCGGTACTGCTTCCAGCGCGCGCGCGTGGCGTCCGCGGCCGAGGTGCGGCACGTCGCGCGGGCACGGCCGTCGAAGGGCCCCTCGATGCGGCCCCGGACGCGGTCGATCGGCGCGGGCGCCGGGCGCAGGACACCGGCGCGCACGAGGTGCCCGACGATCGCGCGGACACGCTCGGGCTCGTCGTCGAGCGCGGCCGTGGCGACGTCGACGCGACCGTCGACGGCGGAGGCGAGCAGTCGCGTGGCGATGCGCTCGACGTCGTCGTCCTTGACCTCGGAGCGCTCGATGAAGAAGACGTGCAGGCCCTTGTCCCTGGCCTGCGCGAGCAGCAGCGCGCGTGCCGGGCGCCCGTCGCGCCCCGCGCGACCGGCCTCCTGGTACCACGCCTCGATCGAGGGCGGGACGCTCACGTGCGCGACCGTCCGCACGTCGGCCTTGTCGACGCCCATCCCGAAGGCGTTCGTCGCGACGACGACGTCCACCTGGCCCGTCATGAAGCGCCGCTGGATCACCGCGCGGGTCTCCCGCGCCAGGCCCGCGTGGTAGGCGACGACCTCGACGCCGAGGTCACGCGCGAGGCCGGCGGCGACCTGCTCGGTCTGCGCGCGCGTCCCGGCGTAGACGATCGCCGGGCGGGCGCCCGCGTCGGCGAGCGCGGCGGCGAGCTTCGCGCGCGAGTCGGCCGCCGAGCGCGAGCGCACCACGCCGAAGGTGAGGTTCGGCCGGTCGAAGCCGGTCGCCACGCGCACCGGCTGCTCGAGTGCGAGACGGCGCTCGATGTCCGCCGCGACCTGCGGCGTCGCGGTGGCCGTCGAGGCGACGAGCGAGGCGGCCCCGAGCCAGCGCGCGGCGTCGCCCAGGCGGAAGTAGTCCGGGCGGAAGTCATGCCCCCACTGCGAGACGCAGTGGGCCTCGTCGACGACGAACAGCCCGATCGGCACCTCGCGCAGCGCCTCCAGGAAGCCCGGCGAGGAGAAGCGCTCCGGGGCGACGTAGAGCATCCGCAGCGAGCCCGCGCGGGCGCGCTCGAGCACCGCGCGGTTGTCGGCGGCGTCCTGCTGGGCGTTGATCAGCGCGACCGGGGGTGGGTGGGATCCGGTCCGCGCCGCGAGCGCCTCGACCTGGTCCTGCATCAGCGAGACGAGTGGGGAGACGACGATCGAGAGGTCGCTGCGCAGCAGCGCCGGCAGCTGGTAGCAGAGCGACTTGCCCGCGCCCGTCGGCATGACGACCAGCACGTCGCGGCCGGCCATGGCGCCCTCGACCGCCTCCGCCTGGCCGGGGCGAAAGTCGTCGAAGCCGAAGACGTCGCGGAGGGCCGCGCGGTGGTCGAGCATGAGCGCGTGCAACGGTAGCGGCGCGCCCGGCGCGTGCCGGCGGACCGCACGGCCCTGGCGCTGTTCCGTCGCGATCCCGGCGCAGCCGTCCGCCGTCAGGCGCCGGCGCGCACGAGCGGCAGGGTCTGCTCGAGCGAGAACTTGCCCTGGGCCTCTTCGGTCCCGGCGAGCGGGTAGTCCCCGGAGAAGCACGCGTCGCAGTGCTCGCCGCGCTCGCCGTTCACGGCCTCGTAGACGCCCGCGAGCGAGAGGTAGGCCAGCGAGTCGGCACCAAGGTGCTCCGCGATCTCCTCAACGGTGCGCCCGTGGGCCACCATCTCCTCGCGCGTGTGCATGTCGACCCCGTAGTGGCACGGGTTGCGGATCGGCGGCGCGGAGATGCGCAGGTGGACCTCCAGCGCTCCGGCGTCGCGCAGCATCTGGATGATCTGACGGGTCGTGTTGCCGCGCACGATCGAGTCGTCCACGACGACGAGCCGCTGTCCGCCGACGATCTCCGGCAGCGGGTTGAACTTCAGCCGCAGGCCGTGCTTGCGCAGCTCCTGGCCGGGCTGGATGAACGTGCGCGCGACGTAGCGGTTCTTGACGAAGCCGTCGTCCTGGGGCAGCCCACTGGCGCGCGCGTAGCCGCGTGCCGCCGCGTTGCCCGAGTCCGGCACGGCGATCACGAGGTCGGCCTCGGGCGCCGGCGCCTCGCGCGCGAGCACCTCGCCCATGCGCCCGCGGGCGGCCTGGAGCACCGTGCCGTGCATCTTGGAGTCCGGCCGCGCGAAGTAGATGTATTCGAAGACGCAGAAGGCCTGGCGCGCACCCTCGACGATCTGCCGTGTGCGGATCCCGTCCTCGCCGAGCGAGACGAGCTCACCGGGCTGGACGTCGCGCAGGTACTCCGCGCCGATGATGTCCAGCGCGCAGGACTCGCTGGCCACGCAGTAGCGGTCCCCGAGCCGGCCGAGGACCAGCGGGCGGACACCCGCGGGGTCGCGGAAGGCCAGGACGCGATCCTTCGTCATCACGACGGTCGAGAAGGCGCCGTGCAGGCGCGGGACGACGTCGGCGATCGCGTCCTCGATCGTGGCCGCCGGGTGGCTGGCGAGGAGCGCCGCGATGATCTCCGAGTCCGACGTCGAGGAGAACGCGATGCCGCGCTCGCGCATCTCGGCGTGCAGCTCGACGGCGTTGATGAGGTTGCCGTTGTGGGCGAGCGCGAGCTCGCGCTGGTTGCCGCCCGAGCCGGCCGAGCGGTGCACCGGCTGGGAGTTCTCCCACTCGTTGGAGCCGGTGGTCGAGTAGCGCACGTGGCCGATCGCCAGCTCGCCGCCGAGCGCACGCAGATCGTGCTCCTTGAAGACCTGGCTGACCAGGCCCAGGGCGCGCTGCGTGATGACGTAGCCGCCGCGGTCGGCTGCGGCGATGCCCGCCGACTCCTGGCCCCGGTGCTGCAGCGCGTACAGCGCGAAGTACGCCAGGCGCGAGACGTCGTGGCCGGGTGCGTAGATCCCGAAGACTCCGCACTCGTCGCGCGGGCCGTCGCGGTGATCGGACAGTGGAGATCCCGTCATAGAGGCCCTAGAGCCGGACCGTTCCAGCGTAGCAGCGGGGGCGGTCCCCGGCCCGGCAGGAAAGCACGCTCCTACGGGCAGAACCGGGCCAGCGCACGGTGCGCGTCACGCAGCTCCGGCAACGTGACGTCCAGTCGCTCGCCGGCGATCGCGATGCCCAGCACGTCCCCGCCGACGACGCCGAAGACGTCGAGCGGCACGCGCTCGGCGAGGTGGGCGATCGCGTCGGGCACGCCCGAGACGACGAACCCGCCGGGGCCCTCGCCGAAGAGGTGCGACCAGACGTCCCCGCTGTCGCCCAGGTCGACGGTCGCGCCGATGCCTCCCGCCAGGCAGCACTCGGCGAGCGCCACGGCGAAGCCGCCCTCGGCGATGTCGTGCGCGGAGGCGACGAGCCCCTCCCGCACGGCATCGCGGATCGCGCCCTGCGCCGCCCGGACGGCGTCCAGGT
>JADGPM010000081.1 GCA_017882425.1 Solirubrobacteraceae bacterium | reverse complement strand
GCTCGGATCACCCGCGACCGCGTACGCCTTCGAATCCCCGTTGACGTAGATCGCGCTCGGCGGGCTCCATGCGTGGGCGACGGGTGCCACGAGCACGAACAGGACCGCCGACGCCAGAAGCGCCGCCGGCCGGACCGCAAGCGTTGAACGCGGGCGGAAGATGCTTCGCATGCTCCCAGGGCTCGGGGACATTGCCCGTACATCGGCAGCCTCGCGGGTGGAGTCGAGCGATGCAAGCCGTTCGTGGCGGATCAGCCGCTCAGAGCGAGAAGCGCGCGGCGGTAGACCCGCAGGACGGCCGTCGCTCCGCGCGGCGCGGGACCCTCGAGCAGCGCGGTGTCGAGGTCTGCCGTCATCCGCACCAGGATCTCCCGGTCGCCTGCGCGGCGCGTCGCCTGCACCGCCCGGCGGCGCGCGGCGAGGGCGCGGCGCTCCTTGCGCACGGCGGCCCAGGCGGCGCGCTTCTCCGGCCACCAGCCCTCGCGGCGGGCCTTCAGGACGATCGCGGCCTCGCTCGCCAGGAGCAGCGGCGCGAGCAGGACGAGCGACCGGCCGGAGTAGCACGTGAGCACCGTCCAGGCCCGGTTGCGCTCCAGGTGGAACCACTTGCGGTTGCCCTTGTCGAACGCGTAGTCGTGCGTGACGGCGGCCCGCGGCTGGAAGCGCACGTCCCACCCGGCGAGCCGCATCCGCCAGGAGAGGTCGACGTCCTCGTGGTAGAGGAAGTAGCGCTCGGTGATGCCGCCGATCGCCTCCAGCGCGGTGCGCCGCGCGAGCATCGCCGCCCCCGAGACCGATGCGACGCCGCGCGGCGGCCCGTCCTCGCGCGGCTCGAGGTAGCGCCCGGCCCACGCGATCCCGATCAGATGCACGGGGTTGTCGCCCGCGTTGACGCGCCCGTCCGGCAGCAGCACCTGGGCGCCGACCAGGCCGGTTCCTGCATCCGTCGCTTCGAGCAGGCGCTCGATGCAGTCCGGCGCGGCGACCGCGTCGGGGTTCAGGAAGAGGATCCAGTCGGCGTGCGTGGAGCGCGCGCCGAGCGCCGCACCGCCGGCGAAGCCGAGGTTGGCGGCCGGCGTGAGAACGGTCGCGTCGAGCCCGAGCGCCGCCGCCGGATGGCCGGGCCCGTTGTCGACGACGATGACGTCGTCCGGGGCAAGGGTCTGGATGCGGGCGCTGGCGACCGCATGAGCCGTGGCCTGCGGGTCGTCGTAGCTGACGATGACGACGGCGGTGGTCACGGCAGAGCGTCGACCACGGCGTCGATCACGAGGTCCTGGTCGGCCTCGGTCATGTGCGCGTAGAGCGGCAGCGTCACCGCGCGCGCTGCGTAGACGTCCGTGACGGGCAGCGGCCCGTGCGGCGCCTCGAGGTAGATCGAGAACCGGTGAGCCGGGGGGTAGTGCATGCTCGTCTGGATCCCGCGCTCGGCGAGGCGCTCCCGGAAGGCGTCGCGGTCGATCATCTCGTCGAGCACGACCGTGTAGAGGTGGTGCGCGGGCCGGTCGCCGTCTCGCGCCACCAGCGCGGGCGCGATCCCGGTGAGGTCGCCCAGGCGCTCGTCGTACCGCGCGGCGACGCGCGCGCGGTCCTCGGTCTCGGCATCGAGGCGCACGAGCCGCCGGCGCGCGAGCGCCGCCCGCGGCTCGTCGATCCGGTAGTTGAAACCCAGCGCCACGACGTCGTAGCCGGCTGCATGCCCGCGATGGCGATCCCACGTCAGGGTCGTCATCCCGTGCGAGCGCAGCAGCCGCATCCGCGCGGCGAGCTCGTCGTCGTCGGTGACCACAGCTCCGCCCTCGCCGATCGCGAGGTTCTTGTTGGAGAAGAACGAGAAGCCGCCGGCGAGCCCGGATCGACCGATCTGCGTCCCGTCCAGCCGACCGCCGATCGCGTGCGCGGCGTCCTCCAGGAGCACGACGCCATGCTCGTCGGCGAGCCGGCGCAGCTCGCGCGCCTCTCCGGCGAACCCGCCGTAGGTCATGTTGAAGATCGCCTTCGTCCGCGGCGTGATCAGCGGCTCGACTGCGGCGGCCGAGAGCCATGGCGCGTCGAGCCCGGCGACGTCGGCGAACACGGGCGCCGCGCCGGTGTACGCGACGGCGTTCGGCGTGGCCACGAAGGTGAGCGAGGGGACGATCACCTCATCCCCGGCCTCCAGCCCGATGCCGACCGCCATCAGGTGCAGCCCGACCGTCCCGTTGGCGACCGCGAGCGCATGTCCTGCCCCCGTGTAGGCGGCCAGTTCCTCCTCGAACGCCGCGGTCTGCGGACCCATGCTCAGCCAGCCGGACCGGTACACGTCGGCGACGGCCGCGATGTCGTCCTCGGGGACGACGACGTCGGCCAGCGGCACCTTCCAGGTCGGCATGCGCGGGACCATAGTGCGCGCCGGGCGGCGCGCTGCACGCCGGCGGCGCGAAGTCGGCAATACTGCGCGCCGATGGGAGAGGCGCTTCGCGGCACCCGCGTCCTGGTCACCGGAGCGGGTGGGTTCATCGGTGGCCACCTGGTCGAGCGCCTCGTGCGCGACGGCGCGCAGGTGCGCGGGTTCGTCCGGTACACGTCGCGCGACGATCATGGAACGCTCGACTGGATCGCCCCCGAGGTCGCCGCCGAGGTGGAGGTCGTCACAGGCGAGCTGCGCGATGTGGAGTCCGTCGACCGCGCCGTCGACGGCGTCGAGGTCGTGTTCCACCTCGCCGCGCAGATCGCGATCCCCTACTCGTACGTCAACCCGCGCGACTACACCGAGGTCAATGTCCTCGGAACGCTGAACGTCGCCCAGGCGGCGCTGCGCCACGGCGTGCGCCGGATGGTCCAGACGTCGACGAGCGAGGTGTACGGGAGCGCGCAGAGCGTCCCGATCACCGAGGCGCACCCGCTCGAGCCGCAGTCGCCCTACGCGGCGAGCAAGGTCGCCTCGGACAAGCTGATCGACAGCTTCCACCGCTCGTTCGAGCTGCCGGCCGTCGTGCTGCGCCCGTTCAACACCTACGGCCCCCGGCAGTCCGCTCGCGCGGTGATCCCGACGATCATCACGCAGGCCCTGGCCGGCGACACGCTGCAGCTCGGCGCGCTCGATCCGCGCCGCGACCTCACCTACGTCGACGACACCGCCGCCGGCTTCGTCGCCGCCGCGACCGCGGACGCCGCCGTGGGACGCACCATCCAGCTCGGAACCAACCACGACGTCTCGATCGGCGATCTCGTCGACATGGTCGGCGACATCCTCGGCAAGGAGCTGCGCGTCGAGCACGACCCGCAGCGCGTGCGGCCGGCCAAGAGCGAGGTCGAGCGCCTGATCTCCGATCCCGCGCTGGCCGGGGAGCTGCTCGGCTGGGCGCCGCAGGTGAGCCTGCGCGAGGGCCTCGCGCGCACGATCGACTGGACGCGCGAGAACACCGGGCGCTTTCGCACCGGCAGGTACGCGGTATGAGGGCGGTGATCCTGGCCGGCGGACTGGGGATGCGCCTGCGGCCGTACACGACCGTGCTGCCCAAGCCGCTCGTCCCCGTCGGCGACCGGCCGATCCTCGAGCACATCCTGCACCGGCTCTCGGCCTGCGGCGTCAACGAGGCCGACCTCTGCGTCAGCCACCTCGGCGAGCTGATCCGCGTCTACTTCTCCCAGGCCAAGGCGCTGCCCGAGGGCATGGAGCTGCGCTGGCACTGGGAGGACGAGCCGCTCGG
>JADGPM010000329.1 GCA_017882425.1 Solirubrobacteraceae bacterium | reverse complement strand
GTGAAGCTCACGTAGCGCCCGTCGGCGCTGATCGAGGGGAGCTCCGCCGAGCCGCCGGCGACCTGCGTGACCTCGCCGCTGAGCAGGTTGCGCCGCCAGACTCCGGGCACGCCTCGAAAGGACCCGTCGAAGGCGACGAAGCGGCCGTCGCCGGAGATCGCGGGATCGTGTGCGTAGTCGAACTGCTGGGCGGCGGCCGCGGGGACGGATGGCGGCGCGAGCTGCGAGGCCAGCGAGGGCGACGCGAACACGTCGGCGCGGGCCGTCGCGGCGATCGACGCCGTCGCGAAGAGCGACCCGAGCAGGGCGAGCGTGACCACGAGCCTTCTCATCGGACGCTCACGAGCTGGCGCACCACGCCCGAGATGCCGAGCCTGTCGCGAACGGAGACCGTCACCGTGTAGACGCCGCCGCGCGCGTAGCGGTGGCTGAAACGTGTGCGCGCGCGGGCGCGAGCCCCATCGCCGAAGCTGACGCCGACGGCGCGCGTCGCGACGCCGGAGTAGGCGTCGCTGATGCGCACGCTCACCCCGTGGCCGCCGCGCGAACGGGTGATCCTGACGGTCGGAGGCACGCCGTCGATACGCAGCGCCGACGGAGCGCTCAGCGTCGAGCCGCCGGCGATGTCCGTGGCCAGCAGCTGGACGCGGTGCCTGCCCGAGCCCAGGCCGCGGGCACTCAGGCGCAGTCGCGTGGCCCCCACGGGCGTCGGAACCCTGTGCCCGTCGAGCACGATCGTGTAGCTCGCCGGCCCGTCGGATGTCAGCACCGGCGTCCAGGTCGCAATCGCCTGCGAGGGCTTGGCCCACCCTTTGGGAACGCCCAGGACGAGCTGCGCGGGAGGCGCCGAGGCGTGCACGGCCACGATCGCCGCGTTACCCAGCTGGCCCTGCAGGAAGGCGACGATCCCATCGCCCAGTCCCGAGCGCGCGACCGCCAGTTCGCCGATCGGACCGCCACCCCCGCCGCCCACCAGCGCCGTCTGCACCGCCCCGGTCGGGAAATCCTCGCGCACGGCAAGCGCCGGCTGCCCCTGGCCGTTGGTGCTCGGCCACGCGGAGATCCCGCCGCCGGCCGGGTTCATGACGCTCGCCGCCGAGACTTCCGCGCCGGCGAACACGGGACCCAGCGTGAGCGTGCCGGACAGGCCCAGATCGGTGCCTTCGACGAAGCGCGGCGCGCCGTTGCCGTCGTAGAGCAGGCGCAGGCCCTGCTTGGAGTCGATGTCGATGCTGGGAGGCCCGATCGCCGCGCCGGCGGCGACGGTCGGGTCGGCGATGATCGCCCCCTGGAACTGGGCGCCGCTCGCCGATTCTCCATCGGGAAGCATGTTCACGAAGATCCGCGGCCCCGGCAACGGGGAGCCCGGAGAGGCGCTCTGGCGATAGGCGACCTCGGCCTCGCCCAGCAATGAGACCGCCGCGCTCGGCGCGTCGGCGTCGTCGTGGATGGGGGCGCTCCCCACGGTCGCCGCGCTGACGGGCAGCACGTAGTCGAGCGTGCTGCCGAACAGGCGCCTGGCCCAGATGCGAGCCACGCCCGCGATTTCGGGCTCCTGCCAGACGACGACGCCGTTGCCGGTCGGCCCGATCGCGATCTGCGGAGCGTTGGCCGCCGTGGGCGCCCGCATCGAGATCCCGGAGTTGCGGTTGATCGGGCCGAGTGCCGACCACCGTTCGCCGTTGAAATGAGCCACGCGCACCGTTCCCACCACGTCCCCGGGGTGCAGCAGCGGGATCGTCGCGACCCGGCCCGGTTCGGTTTCGACCACGCGGTAGACGACGTCTGCCTGGCCGGTCGAGCTCATCGCGAGGTCCGGGCTGGTGCCGATGCCTTCGCGGATGTTCTGATCGACGATCATCGCCTGGCCGAAGCTCGCGGCGCCCGGTCCGAGCGTCGCCCCGAGCAGCTCCTCGATCGGGCGTTTGTTCTCCAGGGCGAACGGTGTGGCCCACACGACGACCAGCTCGCCCCCGTTCGCGGCACCGATGCGCGGCCAGCCGGCCGCGAACGGCTCACCGCCATCGACCCGGATCGGCGCCTGCCATTGACCGTCGAGGTAGCGCGAGACGAATACGTGGGCGACGCCTTCCACGCGCTTGAGGTAGACGACGCCACCCGTGCCGTCTTCGGCCATCGCCACGCCGCCGAAGCCGAGGATCGTCTGGCTCGGCCCGTCGATCGTGGCGGCGGGGAGGATCACCGCGCCGGCCGCTCCCGCGTGCAGAGCGAGCGCGAGCGCCGCCAGCGCGACGGCTAGCAGGGGGGCGCTCAAACGCCTCAAGCTTCCGCTTTGTTGAGGGCGCCCTGCGCCTTGTTGAAGGCGCAGCGGAAGTTCTCCGGGGCGGTCACGGGCTCCGAGCCCGCGAAGCCGCCCTTCTGGCCGTTGCTGTAGACGGTGACGTACTGCAGGCTTTCGGGCACCGGGTTGGCCGGGAGCGGTATCGGGTTGGCCTGTCCTTGGCGCGGATTGCCGGTGGCGCCTTCGCTGACGCCCTCGAAGCCCGCCGCCGCGGAGCCCGCCTCGGTGGTGACGAGCGTGGCGGTCATCTCGCGTTCGTCTTTGAGCCCCCGGCTGGGATCGAGATTGACCGTGGCCGTCAGCTGCGAGTCGTGGATCGTGGACTCGAGCTTGACGCGATCGGCTGCGCCGATCAGCTCTCCGGCGGTGGGCAGCCGGCCGCCTTCGGCGACGCACGCTTTCGCCGCCCACACGTAGTTGTTCTTGCCCTGCTCGGCGTTCGTCAGCGGGAAGGGCGCGGTGTCCAGGCACCAGGTGCCGAGATCGACGGTCGCGGGCGGACAGGTGCCGGCGAGCTGTTCGGCGGTTTTCCCGCCGACCTTTGCGGCGTTGCCGACCGTCGGGATCGCCGACGCCGGGAATTTCCGGTTCTTGCCGAGCAGCAGGATCCCCCCGGCGTACGGCCGGGTGCTCACCCGATGCCCCGCGAACGCGGTGATCACGGCGTTGCGCGCGGCGTCGGCGAGCCCCGTCGTGGAGAAGACGAGCGCGATCACGGCGATCGTCAGCGCCGGTGAGGGTAGGCGCCTGCTCACGACGTCTTGTCGGAATCGCGGCGCGGCGCGGCGCGGCGGACGTCGTGCAGCTCCTCGAGCGTGGACGGCTGGACCGTGGAGAGCACCGCGTCGAGTGCGACGCCCGACAGCGTCTCCTGCTCGAGCAGCGCCGCGGCGGTCTCTTCGACGGTGCCCCAGTTGCGATCGAGGACCACCGCGGCGCGCGCCTCCGCGTCGCCCACCAGGCGCTCGACCTCATCGTCGATCACGTTCAGCGTCGCGGGGCCGACCGAGCCGAGGTCCTGCAGCGAGGCGCCGAGGAACACCTCGCCGCCCTTCTCGCCGATCGTCACGAGCCCGAGCGCCTCGGACATGCCGAAGGAGGTGACCATGCTGCGCGCAAGCGCTGTCGCGGCGTGCAGATCGTCGTTGACGCTCGTGGAGGTGTGGCCGAAGGCGATCCGCTCCCCCGCCAGCCCCGCCGTGATCACGATCAGCTGGCTCTGCAGGTCCGGCTTGCTCATGATCGTCTGGTCGCGGTCGGAGAGCATGTGCGCGGCCGTGCCGAGCTGGCGCCCGCGCGCCACGATCGAGAGCTTGCGTGTCGAGGTGGTGTGCCCGAGCGCGTCGGTGACGACGGCGTGGGAGGCCTCGTGGATCGCGATCAGCCAACGCTCCTGCTCGGTCAGGATGTGGCGCTTGGCCGGGCCGGCCACGACCCTGTCGATGGCCTCCTCGAGCGTCGCCTGATCGATTTCACCGCGACCGTCGCGCACGCTCAGCAGCGCGGCCTCGTTGACCACGTTGGCGAGCTCGGCGCCGCTGAAGCCCGGTGTCTGGCGCGCGACCTCCTCCAGCGAGGCGTCGGGTGCCATCGGGCGCTTGTTGCCATGCAGTCGCAGGATCTCCAGGCGCCCGTGGACGTCGGGCACGTCGACCACGACCTGGCAGTCGAAGCGCCCGGGGCGCAGCAGCGCGGGGTCGAGGATGTCGGGCCGGTTCGTCGCGCCCATCACGACGAGGCCGCCGTCGCCGGCGAAGCCGTCCATCTCCACGAGGATCTGGTTGAGCGTCTGCTCGCGCTCGTCGTTGCCCTGGCCGATGCCCGCGCCGCGCTTGCGCCCGGCGGCGTCGAGCTCGTCGATGAAGATGATCGCGGGCGCCGCCTTGCGGGCCTTGCGGAACAGGTCGCGGACGCGGGCGGCGCCGACGCCGACGAGCGACTCGACGAAGTCCGAGCCCGAGACCGAGAAGAACGCCGCGTCGGCTTCACCGGCGACGGCCTTGGCCAGCAGCGTCTTGCCTGTGCCCGGCGGCCCCACGAGCAGCACTCCCTTCGGCGCGGCCGCGCCGACGTCGAGGTACTTGCTCGGATCGGAGAGGTAGTCGCGGATCTCGCGAAGCTCGGCAAGCGCCTCGCCGGCGCCGGCGACGTCGGAGAACGTGATCCTGTCTTTGGTGCCCTTACCCTTGCGCCGGCCTTTGCCGGAGAAGCTCGAGAACGAGGCCAGACCGCCGGCCGCGCCTTCGCCCCCGACGCGCATGAACAGCGAGAACAGGCACACCAGCAGCAGGATCGGGATCAGGAACTGCACCACGATCGCCTTCGTCGGCTTGCCCGCCTGCTGATCGACGGCAATCGTCGCGCCGCTCGCGGACAGTTCGCGCAGCAGCTGCTGGGTAAGGGCGCCCGAGCCCGGATATGCGGCCCACACGCGCTGCGCCCGGCCTGTGGGCGCGGTGAGTTCGGCATTGTTGTTGCGGTTCCCCGCC
>JADGPM010000080.1 GCA_017882425.1 Solirubrobacteraceae bacterium | reverse complement strand
CGCCGGGCTCACCTACGGGCTCGGCGCCGGCATGGAGCCGCTCGAAGCAGCCCGGCTGGGGGCGCGCTGCGGCGCCGCATGCCTGACCGGCCGCGGCCCGTACGCCGCACAGTTGCGAAGCGTCTAGCCCGCGCCGTCGGTCGCGACGACCCGGCGCAGCGCGTCGTACGCGCTCTCACCGCTGCGCTGCAGGACCAGCGCCCGGCGGAACCGCCCGGTGAAGGCCTCCGTCGACCCGTCGGCGCGGACGTCAACGCCGGCGCGGATCCCGCCGCCGGCGATCTCGCCGCGCACGGCGACGATCTCGACCGGCTCGTAGTCGCGAAAGAGCGCACCCTGCCGCTCACCCCGCTGGGCACGGCTGGCGGCGCGCAGGCGCTCCTCCAGCGCGTCGAGCGCCTCGGCGAGCGCGTCGAAGCGCGTCTTGTCGCTGGCGCCCTCGCGGCGGATCGTCAGCGTGTAGCCGGCCACGCGCGCAGCCTACGCGGCGCCTGCGCCGGAACGGGCCGGCGTCAGGCCGCGAGGTCGCCGACGAGCTCGTCGGTCGCGCCGTCGTGCGTGACCCGCAGGCGGTGGGAGATCACGGCGAAGAGCCGCTGGGCGGGCGTGTTCTCGGCGAGCATCGTCGCGGTGAAGCTGCGCACGCCGCGCTCGCGGGCGGCGTCGGCGAGCGCGAGGCCGAGCGCTGTGCCCAGGCCATGGCCCTGGAGCCCGTCGCCGATCACGATGGCCACCTCGGCGCGGTCGGCTCGTTCGGTGTCGCGGATCCAGCGGCCCACGCCGACCAGCACGTCGGGCCGGTCGGCCAGCACGGCGACGAGGGCGTAGTGGTCACGCCCGTCGACCTCGGTCAGGTAGCGCAGGTCCGTGCCGGTGAGGCGCGGCTTGGGCGCGAGGAAGCGCCGGCGGATCGTCTCGTCCGACAGCTGCCCGAGCGCGACCTCGAGCAGGGGCTTGTCACCCGGCTCGATCGGCCGGATGCGCACCTGCGTGCCGTTGTCGAGGCGCACCCGCATCCCCATTGACGGTACGCGGATATCGCCGGTCGTGTGTGCCCACGGTCACACCGCAACCGAACGTTCACAAAGGACTCCGGAATGCGGGCTATCGCCGATCGATCGGCACGTAGTCGAGCTCGCGACCACCCGTGTAGATCTGCCGCGGCCGCGCGATCTTCTGCTCCTTGTCGCCGACCATCTCCAGCCACTGCGCGATCCAGCCGCTCGTGCGTCCGATCGCGAACATGACCGGGAACATCGAGACCGGGAGACCCATCGCCTCGTAGATCAGGCCCGAATAGAAGTCGACGTTCGGGTAGAGCTTGCGCGAGACGAAGTAGTCGTCCTCCAGCGCGATCTTCTCGAGCTCGGTCGCGATGTCGAGCAGCGCGCTCTTGCCGGTGACCTCGAACACGTCGTCGGCGGCGGACTTGATGATCCGCGCGCGCGGGTCGTAGTTCTTGTAGACGCGGTGGCCGAACCCCATCAGGCGCTCGTCGCCGGCCTTCACGCCCTCGATGAACCCCGGGACGTTGTCGGTCGTCCCGATGCGCCGCAGCATCCGCAGGACCGCCTCGTTGGCGCCGCCGTGCAGCGGGCCGTAGAGCGCGCCGACGCCTGCGGCGATCGCCGAGTAGGGGTCGACCCGCGAGGAGCCGACACCGCGCACCGCGCTCGTCGAGCAGTTCTGCTCGTGGTCGGCGTGCAGGATGAAGAGGATGTCGAGCGCGCGCTCCAGCCGCGGGTCGGGCTGGTACTTCAGCTCGGTCATCTTGTACATCATGTTCAGGAAGTTGCCCGAGTACGCGAGGTCGTTGTCGGGGTAGACGTATGGCTGGCCGTTGCCGTGGCGGAAGGCGAAGGCGGCGAGCGTCGGCATCTTGGCGATCAGCCGGATCGTCTGGGCCAGGCGGTTGTCCGGATCGGAGATCTCGTTCGCGTCCGGGTAGAACGTCGAGAGCGCGCCGACCGAGCCGAGCAGCATGCCCATCGGATGGGCGTCGTGGCGGAAGCCCTGCATGAAGCTCTTGACGTTCTCGTGCACGAACGTGTGGATCGTGATCTGGTGCGTCCACTCGTCCAGCTGCGGCTGGGTGGGCAGCTCGCCGTTGACGAGCAGGTAGGCGACCTCGAGGTACGTGGACTGCTCGGCGAGCTGCTCGATCGGGTACCCGCGGTACTCGAGGATGCCCTTGTCGCCGTCGATGAAGGTGATCGCCGAGCGGCACGACGCGGTGTTCATGAACGCCGGGTCGTACGACATCAGGCCGAAGTCGTCGTCATCGATCTTGATCGACCGCAGGTCGATCCCGCGGACCGTGCCGTCGGTGATCGGCAGCTCGTAGGTGCGGCCGGTCCGGTTGTCGGTGACCGTCAGCGTCTCCGCTGCGCCGCCTACCGCGCCATCGCCACTGGTCTGGGTCTCGGTGCTCATACGCTCTCCTGGGTCGCTGCTCGCTCTGCCCTCATCCTACGACCGCCGCGCCGTGGGCCCGCGGGTCAGCGCCGGCGGCGCCAGAGCTTGCGAAAGCGCCCGGCGTCGGGCTGCGCATCGAAGACCGGCCCCCCGCCGGCGCTGTCGCGCTCGGGGAGGCCTGCCGCCGTCGCCGCGTCGATCGTGAGCGTCACGGCGCGCTCGGCGAGGCGCTCGATCTCGGGCGCATCGACGAACCGCTGCCCGTTCGGCGTGTCGATCACGAGGCCGTCGAAGATCTGCTCGCGCTCGTTGGCCAGCGCCTCGCGCACCGTTCCGATGACGACGCCGTCCGAGGAGCGCACCGGGGTCCCGTGGGCCAGGACGTTGTAGGAGACGGCGTGGCCGTCGTCGCCCATCAGTTGAGGACGTAGATGATCAGGGCGCCGCAGGCCACCGCGAACACGACCGAGGTCGCGATCAGCGCGTTGCCGGCGCCGCGGCTCTCGGCGAAGCTCGGCGTGCGCATCCCGACGAGGCCGATCACGACGGCGTACACGCCGAACAGCACGCCGAGGATGTAGAACGGCGTCTCGCTGCGGTGGGCGGCCTCGGCGGCCAGGACGAAGAATGCGTCGACCATTGGCGCGGAACCTACAGGGCGCCGTCGCCGGAGGGCAACGTGGCGCGCTCGGCCTCATCGGTCTGCGGGCGCGCGGCGGGATCGAAGCGGCTCTCGGTGGCCTCGACCTGGCCGTGGTAGTGGCTGCCGAGGTCGGGGTGGCCGTACGGGCGCTCGGCCGGCAGGTCGAGCGTCATGAACGACAGCTGGGCGATCGGCAGCCCGGGCCAGAGCTTGATCGGCACGCGCGTGAGGTTGTTGAGCTCGAGCGTCAGCGTGCCCTTCCAGCCCGGGTCGCAGAAGCCGGCGGTCGCGTGGACGATCAGCCCGAGGCGCCCGAGCGAGGACTTGCCCTCGATGCGGGCGACGATGTCGTCCGGCAGCTCGACCCACTCCTCGGTGCGCCCGAGACAGAACTCTCCGGGGTGGATGACGAACGGCTCGTCGGGCTCGACGAGAACCTGCTCGGTCAGGTCGCGCGGCGGGTCGCGCAGGTCGATGGCCGTGACGCGATGGTTGTGGAAGACGCGGAACGAGCGCCCGAGTCGCAGGTCGACGCTGGCCGGCTGGACCATCCGCGGGTCCCACGGATCGATGCGCACGTGGCCCTCCGCGACCAGGCGGCGGATCGTGCCGTCCGAGAGGACCGAGGTCGTGCTCATGGGCGAGAGTCTGTCAGGCCGGGCGGCACCCGCGCGCACTCACGCGCGGTGGCGCGCGCGCACGAGCACGGTGCGGGTGCGCGCCGGGGCCGGGTGGGGCGGCTCACCGTGGGATCCGCGGCGCGGCGCGCGCGGCAGCGGGCCGCGGGGATGGCGCGGTTTGCGCGATCCGCCGTCGCCGCCGTCGACCTGCGGCTCCTCGTCCGGCACCTGGTGCACGGCCCACCACACGATCCAGAGCAGTCCCGCGATCGGGATCTTCAGGATCAGCATGAGGTAGATGAACGTCCAGGTGCTCAGGACGCCGATGCTACCCCGTGACGTTGCGGGAAACCACCGATGTGGCGCAATTCCCGTCGCGCTAGTCGCGAATCAGTCGCGCAGGGCGATCGGGCGGTGCTCGAACGTCGTCATCTGCTGCAGCTCGGCGACCCGGCCGGTGACCGCGGCGGACTCGAGCTCCGCGATCCGCTCGGTGCCGAACGCCTCGACGTTGAAGGATGCGAGCGCCGTGCCGTAGACCATCGCGCGGACCAGGGCGGCGTGATCGACGGTCTGGTCCGGGTGCGCGGCGATCGAGCCCACGAAGCCCCCGGCGAACGAGTCGCCGGCGCCCGTGGGGTCGACGACGTGCTCGAGCGGATAGGCCGGCAGCGCGAAGTAGCCCTCGCGCGTGAAGAGGGCGGCGCCGTACTTGCCCTGCTTGGCGACGACGGCCGTCGGACCCCAGGTCAGGATCTCGCGCGCCGCACTGACGAAGTTCGGGCGCTCCGCCAGCAGCTCGAGCTCCTCGTCGTTGAGGATCACGCAGTCGACCTGCTCGATCGTCTTCACGAGCGATTCGCGCGCGATGTTGATCCACAGGTCCATCGAGTCCATCGCGACGAACCGCGCGGCGCCGCACTGCTCGCGCACGGCGCGCTGCAGATCGGGCTGGATGTTCGCCAGGAAGAGGACGTCGCACGCCCTGGCGGCCTCCGAGAGCTTGGGCTCGAAGGTCTCGAAGACGTTCAGGTCCGTGACGTGCGTCTCGCGGCTGTTGAGGTTGTCGTGGTACTCGCCCTTCCAGAAGAAGGTCTTGCCGCCCACGACGCGCTCGACGTCGTCGGTCAGCGTTCCGCGCGTGCGCAGGACGTCCCAGGACTCGGGGGCGAAGTCGTCGCCGACGGGCCCGATGACCCGGACCTCGTCGAAGAACGAGGCCGCGAGAGCGAAATGGGTGGCTGCGCCGCCGAGCATGCGCTCGCGCACCCCGAAGGGCGTGGAGACGGCGTCATAGGCGATGGATCCGACGACGGTGAGGCTCATGCGGCGAAGGACAGTAGCGTTGGGCGCCTCATGCGGGCCGTGCAGCAACGCGAGTTCGGAGGGCCGGAGGTGCTGGAGCTCGTCGAGCTCCCGGCGCCCGTCCCCGGGCCCCGCGAGGTGCTGATCGAGGTCGCGCGCGCGGGCGTGAACTTCGCCGACACCCACCAGCGCCGCAACGAGTACCTCGCCGCCGCCGAGCTGCCGCTCGTGCCGGGCTCGGAGGTCGTGGGCGTGCGTGCGGACACGGGGGAGCGCGTCGTCGCGCTGACCGGCGGGCGCGGCGGGTACGCGGAGCTCGCGCTCGCGCCGGCGGCGCACACCTTCCCGGTTCCCGACGGCGTCGACGACGGGACGGCGCTCGCGCTGCTGCTCCAGGGCCTCACCGCCTGGCACCTGCACCGCACCGTCGGGCGCCTCGCCGCGGGTGAGAGCGTCGTCGTGCACGCCGCCGCCGGCGGGACCGGCTCGCTGGCCGTGCAGCTCGCGCGCCCGCTCGGCGCGGGCCGGGTGATCGCGACCGCCTCGACGGACGCCAAACGGGCGCTGGCGATCGAGCTCGGCGCCGACGCCGCGATCGAGACCGACGCCGAGGGCCTCACCGAACGCATCCTGCAGGCCAACGGCGGGGCGCCGGTTGACGTCGTCCTCGACGCGATCGGCGGGCCCGTGTTCGACGCCTCCCTGGAGGCGCTGGCGCCGTTCGGGCGCCTGGTCACGTACGGCGTCTCCGGCGGCGCGACGAACGCCCCGAACACGCGCGGGCTCATGCGCCACAGCCGCACGGTGGCCGGCTTCTGGTTCCGCCACTGTCTCGAGCGCCCCGCCGAGCTGCTCGATCCGCCGCTCGCCGACCTCTTCGCGCGCGCGAGCCGCGGGGAGCTGCACGCGGTCGTCGGCGCGACCTATCCGCTGGCGCAGGCGGCGCGCGCGCAGACCGACCTCGCCGAGCGCCGCACGACGGGCAAGCTGCTGCTCGATCCGCGCGCATAGGCGGACCACTAGGCTGCAAACGTGACGTCTTTCGCCGATCTCGGCCTCTCCGCTCCCGTTCTGCAGGCTCTGAAGGACGTCGGGTACGAGGCGCCGAGCCCGATCCAGGAGCAGGGCATCCCGCCGCTCCTCGAGGGCCGGGACATCATCGGCCAGGCACAGACGGGCTCGGGGAAGACGGCGGCGTTCGGGATTCCGATCATCGAGTACGTCGATCCGCAGATCGACGGCGCGCAGGCGCTGGTCCTCACGCCGACCCGCGAGCTGTGCATCCAGGTCACCCAGGCGATCCGCACCTACGGGGCGCCGAAGGGCGTCGACGTGGTCGCCGTCTTCGGCGGCGCCCCGATCCGCACCCAGCAGGCGCAGCTGCGCGCCGGGGGGCACGTCGTCGTCGGCACCGTCGGGCGCGTACTCGACCTGATCCAGCGCGCGTCGCTGATCCTCCACGACTGCCGCTTCGTCGTCCTCGACGAGGCCGACGAGATGCTCGACCTCGGCTTCCTGGAGGACGTCGAGCGCATCCTCTCGATCACCCCGAGCGGACGCCAGACGGCGCTCTTCTCGGCGACGATGCCGCCGCCGATCCGCAAGCTCGCCGACCGCTACCTCTACGACCCGGTCACGGTGAAGGTCGAGTCCAAGAACCTCACCGTCGACACCGTCGAGCAGTTCCAGGTCGAGGTCGCCGCCAAGGACAAGAACGAGCAGCTCTACGAGGTCCTCGAGGCAGAGCGTCCGACGCAGGCGATCGTCTTCGCCCGCACGAAGATCCGCTGCGACCAGCTCTACCGCACGCTGCGCGACAAGGGCATGAACGTGCGCGCGCTGCACGGCGACCTCTCACAGGGCCAGCGCGACGGCGTCATGCTCGCGTTCAAGAGCGGCCGCGTACCGATCCTCGTCGCCACCGACGTCGCCGCCCGCGGCCTCGACATCTCGACCGTCACCCACGTCATCAACTTCGACGTCCCGCCCTCCCCGGACGTCTACGTCCACCGCATCGGCCGCACCGGCCGCGTCGGCCGTGCCGGCCGCGCGATCACCTTCGTCGAGACGCGCCAGAAGCGCGAGCTCGAGGCGATCGAGAAGCACATCGGGACGGCGATCACGCCCTGGTCCCCCGGCGCCAAGACGATCCCCGCGAAGATCGAGGAGAAGCCCAAGCGTCACGAGAAGCCGCACGTGACGCGCCCGCCGGAGATCGAGGAGACGTGGGCCAAGCTCGTCGTCGGCGCCGGCCGCGCGGACGGCATCGAGCCGGCCGACCTCGTCCACGCGATCACCGCCGCCGCCGGGCTCGACGGGGAGGCGATCCGCGACGTGCGCGTGCTCGAGCGCTTCTCGTTCGTCTCCGTCCCGGAGGCCGAGGCCCCGCGTGTCATCGAGCAGGTCAGCGGCGAGCGCGTCAACGGAGCGACGCTCGATCTGCAGCCGGTGGCCTGATCGGCGTGCGGTTCCCCTTTGTCGCCCGCCTGCGGGTGTGTCAAGGTTGACGTGATGAATCCGGACGAGAAGGAGCCGCTGCCCGCCGACGGCATCCTCGAGGCCGTCGGCGACGAGGTCCCCGTCGCCGAGGGCCCGGTCTGCCGCGCCTGCGGCACGCCGTTGGTCGACGGCCAGGACTGGTGCCTGGAATGCGGCACCGCGGTCACGCCCCCGCGCCGGATCCCGGGGCTGCGCGCCGTCGGGCTCGCCGGCGCACTGACGCTGGTGCTCGCCGGCGGCGCCGTCGCCGCCGCCTATGCCGCGCTCAACGACGAGCAGCCGGCGCCCCAGACGAAGGTCAAGACGGTCGCCGCCGCGGCGCCCCCGACGACGACGACGACCGCGCCGCCGGTGACCGACACGACGCCCGTCACCCCGGTGACGCCTGCGCCCGTCACGCCGGTGACGCCCGTCACGCCGGTCACGCCCGTCACGCCGGTGACGCCCGTCACCCCGACCACCACCACGACGCCGACGACCACCACCACGACGACGACCACGACGCCCAAGCCGGTCGACACGAGCATCGTCCTCGCCGCCGGCGCCGGATCGCTGTACGACCCGTTGGTGCGCGCGACCGCCTCCGGCGACCCCCAGCGCGCGATCGACGGCAATCCGGCCACCTCGTGGTTCGTCACGACGCCCGCCGACGGCGACATGAAGGTCGGCTACCTGATCGACCTCGGCGAGGCGATGACGGTCAAGAAGCTCTCGCTCCTGACCAAGACGCCCGGGTTCAGCTTCCAGGTCCTCGCCGCGACGGGCGCCGACCCGCCGCAGGCCTTCGACGACCCCGCCTGGACCGACATCGGCGGTGCCGGGTCGGTCGACGCGACCCCGGTCGCGGGCCAGCCGCCGGCGATCGCGCCCGCGACAGGCGACAAGGCCGGCGACGAGGCGCTCGCGCTGAAGCTCGACGCCAAGGGCAAGAAGTACGAGCAGATCATGCTCTGGTTCACGGTGCCGCCGACCGCCGGCCCGACCGTGCGCCTCACCGAAGTCAAGCTCTTCGGCTGACCCGCGCAGCCGCACCCCCACCCGCGAACGACAGGAGACCTCGGGCATGTCCAAGGCCACGATGAAGACCAGCGAGGGCGACATCACGCTGGAGCTGTACGACCAGGACGCGCCCGAGACCGTGGCGAACTTCGTGAAGCTCGGCAAGGCCGGCTTCTACGACGGCCTGAACTTCCACCGGATCATCCCCGACTTCATGATCCAGGGCGGCTGCCCCGAGGGCACCGGCACGGGCGGCCCCGGATACACGTTCGACGACGAGTTCAACCAGCACAAGGTCGAGCGCGGCGCACTGGCCATGGCGAATGCCGGCCCGAACACGAACGGCTCGCAGTTCTTCATCGTCACCGCCCAGGCCTGCCCCTGGCTCGACGGCAAGCACACCGTCTTCGGCAAGGTCACCGACGGGATGGACGTCGTGGACCAGATCGAGAAGGTCGCCACCGACCACCGCGACGCCCCGATCGAGCCGGTCGGAATCGCCGTCCTCGAGGTCGAGTAATCCGATTCGCAGTCCGTTAGTCTCTGACAGAGCGTCACATCCACCGCCAGCAGGAGAGGGAAGCATGGCGAGCGTCGAGCAGACCGTCGCCGGGGAACCCGGCACGAGCACCAATGGAGCGGCCGAGGGCATCCCGGTCGAGAATCCCGCCACCGGGCAGGTCATCGCGACCGTTCCGGATCTGAGCGCCGAGGAGGTCCACGCGCTCGCCGCGAAGGGCCGCGCGGCCCAGGCCGGCTGGGAGGCGCTCGGGTTCGAGGGCCGCGGGCGCATCCTGCTGCGTGCGCAGAAGTGGATCATCGACAACCGCGAGCGCGTGATCGACACGATCGTCTCGGAGACCGGCAAGACCTACGAGGACGCCCAGCTGGCGGAGATCTCGTACGGCGCCGCCGCGTTCGGCTTCTGGGCCAAGAACGCGCCGCGCTACCTGGCCGACGAGAAGGTCAAGAGCTCGAACATGCTCGTCAAGGGCAAGAAGCTCGTCCTGCGCCACCGCCCGCTCGGGCTGATCGGCGTGATCGGGCCGTGGAACTACCCGCTGACGAACTCCTTCGGCGACTGCATCCCCGCGCTCGCGGCCGGCAACTCCGTGATCCTCAAGCCGAGCGAGGTCACGCCGCTGACCTCGATGCTGATGGCCGAGTGCCTGGACGAGTGCGGCCTGCCGGCCGACGTCTTCCAGGTCGCGACCGGCCGTGGCGAGACCGGTCGCGCGCTGATCGACGAGGTGGACATGATCATGTTCACCGGCTCGACGCGCACCGGCCGCAAGGTCGCCGTGACGGCCGCGGAGCGCCTCATCCCGTGCTCGCTGGAGCTCGGCGGCAAGGACCCGATGATCGTCCTGCGCGACGCGGACCTCGAGCGCGCCTCGAACGCCGCCGTCTTCTACTCGATGCAGAACTCCGGCCAGACGTGCATCTCGACCGAGCGCGTCTACGTCGAGGCGCCGGTCTACGACGAGTTCGTCCAGAAGGTCACGAAGAAGGTCAACGACCTGCGCCAGGGGCACTCGACCGGGCCCGGCACCGCCGAGGTCGGCGCGATGACCTTCCCGCCGCAGCTCGACATCGTCGAGCAGCACGTCGCCGATGCCGTGGGCAAGGGTGCCAAGGTGCTCGTCGGCGGCAAGCGCCGTGAGGGCCAGGGCATGTTCTTCGAGCCGACCGTGCTCGTCGACGTCGACCACTCGATGGACGCGATGACCGAGGAGACCTTCGGGCCGACGCTGCCGATCATGAAGGTGGAGGACGCCGAGGAGGCGATCCGCCTGGCGAACGACAGCCCGTACGGCCTGGGCGCCTCGGTCTTCACGAAGGACACCGAGCGCGGCGAGCAGGTGGCGCGGCGCATCGACGCCGGCGCGGTCTGCGTCAACGACGCGATGATCAACTACACGGCGCTCGAGCTGCCGATGGGCGGCGCGAAGACGTCGGGCATCGGTTCGCGGCACGGCGCCGGCGGGATCCGCAAGTACACGCAGCAGCAGGCGATCCTCGTCTCCAAGCTGCACCCCAAGCGCGACGTGCACATGTACCCGTACACGGCGAAGAACTCGAAGCGCATCGGGAAGCTGTTCGCGTTCCTGTACGGCCGCGGGAACCGCGACTAGGAGGCGCCCACCCGGAGCTCTCCGGCGCCCCGGCTACGTCGTCGCGCGTGGCCGGGGCGCCGGGCGTCCGGGCTCGGCGACGGTCGAGGCCCGCGGGATCACGAGCGCGGGGATGAGCGCGTGGCGCTCCGCCGGCTCGTCGTCCTCGATCAGCGTCAGCAGCAGTTCCAGCGCCTCGCGGCCCAGCCGGTCCGGATCGAGGCTCAGCGCCGTGAGCGTCGGTCGCGCCTGTCGCGCGGCCTCGCTGTCCGTGCAGCCGGCGATCCGCAGGTCGTGCGGGACGTCGACGCCGCGGGCCTCGGCGGCGAGCAGCGCACCCAACGCGAGGCGATCCAGGGTGGCGTAGATCCCGTCGGGCGGGTCGGGGGACTCGAGCAGCTCCATCGCGGCCGCGAAGGCGGCGCCCTCGCTCATGTGCCCCGTGAGCTCGGCGATCACGGGCGCCTGGCCACGCTCCGAGCACCAGTCGACGTACGCGTTGCGGGCATCGAAGGCGTAGGACGACAGCGGCGGAGGGGCGATGAGCGCGACGCGCGTGGCTCCCGCCGCCGCGAGATGGTCGAGCACGTCGCGGGTTCCCGCCACGTGATCGTTGTCGACCCAGCAGGCCTCCGGCGGACCGTCGATGACGCGCCCGGTCGTCACCACCGGGACCTTGCGCGCCGTCAGGCGCTCGACGATCTGGTCGCCGGCGACGGGGTCGATGACGATCGCGCCGTCGAGCGGCAGCCCGTCGAGGACCTGCATGTCTCCGTCGGTCTGCAGCATCGTCAGTGAGAAGCCGCGCTGGAGGGCCGCGGATGCCGCACCGTTCATGAGCTGGAGGAAGTAGTCGAAGTCGCCGACCTGCAGCGAGAAGTCCTCGGTCCCGGAGATCACGACGGCGAGCATTCCCGTGCGGCCGCCCGCGAGCCCGCGGGCCATCGCGCTCGGCTGGTAGCCGAGCCGCTCGGCCACCTCGCGGACATGCCGGCGAGTCTCCTCGGAGATGCGGCCCTTGCCGTTGAGCGCGTGCGACACCGTCGTGGTCGAGACTCCGGCGGCGGCCGCGACCGTCTTGATGCCCACGGGTCGGCCCATAGCGAGGAGCGACTGTACCTGATCGCCCTTGACTTGCAAAAGCGCTTATGCAAGGGTCGCAATCGCGGGCCGAAAAAGCGCTTTTGCAGTCCGAGGAACCGAGGAGTCGGCATGAGCACCACCCGGGAACCATCCGTCGATCGAACGATGTGGACGAGCCTCCTCCACGCAGGGCTCGCCGGGTCCTTCATGAGCTTCCCGCACGTGGCCGCCGACGAGCAGGCACTGCGCGACGCCGGCGCCCGGGCCGCCGTGTACGGCATCCCGTTCGATGCCACGAACATCAGCCGGACCGGATCGAACTACGGCCCGCGCGGCATCCGCGATGTCTCCTGCCAGTTCCTGACCTACAACGCGATGTACGACTTCGACGTCGCTGACGCGCTCGCCCCGGTCGACTGCGGTGACTGCAACGTGATCCCCGGCGATCCGGCCCGGACGTTCGAGCGCGCCCAGGCCGACCTCGAGACGATCCTGCGCGCGGGCGCGCTGCCCGTCACGCTCGGTGGCGAGCACTCGGTCACGATCCCGGCCGTCCGCGCGGTGCGGGCCGTCCACGAGAACCCCGCGCTGATCCTCGTCGACACGCACCTCGACACCGCGCCGGACGTCGGCGGCGAGCTGCTGAGCCACTGCTGCCCGATCACGCGAGCCGTGGACGCCGGGTTCGACCCCGCGAAGATCGTGCTGCTCGGCATCTCCGGCTGGATGAATCCGCGCACGGAGCTGGCCTACGCGCGCGAGCACGGCATCACCGTGATCTGGCTCGAGGAGATCTGGGAGCGCGGCACGGCATGGGCGATCGAGCGCACGAACGCCGTGGTGCGCGAGAGCACCGACGGCGTCTACCTCTCCTTCGACATCGACAGCATCGACGGGGCGCATGCCCCCGGCACCTGCTGCCCGACCCCCGGCGGCCTGACGAGCCGTGAGGCGCTCGAGCTCGTGCGCGGGGTGGCCGCCGGCGGGCTGCTCGGCGTCGACGTCGTCGAGGTCGCCCCGAGCCTCGATCCGACGCCGGTCACGGCGCTCATGGGCGGCCGGATCGCGCTCGAGGCCATGGCATTCCATGCGGGGTGCGGTCGCTGACGACATGGAGGTGCTGCTCGCCCAACTCGCCCCGGTCCCCGGGGATCCGATGGCCAACGCGGCCCGCGTCGCCGACGCGCTCGCCGCGCAGCCGGCCGCCGACCTCGCCGTCCTCCCGGAGCTGTTCCTGTCGGGATACGACCTGGCCCACGCACCCGGGCTGGCGCTCGACCCCCAGGACCCCGCCCTGGAGCTCATCGGCCGCGCCGCCGGACAGGCGGGGACGGCGGCGCTCGTGGGATTCGCCGAGCGCGGCGCGGGCGGCGCCGTCCACAACAGCCTGGCGGCGATCGACGACGACGGCCGGCTCGTCTCGGTCTACCGCAAGGTGCAGCTCTTCGGCGGTGAGCGCGAGGTCTTCGAGGCGGGCGACCGGCTGCTCGTCATCCCGCTCGCGGGGCACCAGGTGGCCCCGCTGCTGTGCTTTGACATGGAGTTCCCCGAGCCGGCGCGCGCGCTCGCCGAGGCGGGCGCCGACCTGCTCGTGACCGCTGCGGCGAACATGGCGCCCTACTTCGACGACCACGAGCTCGCGGCGCGTGCTCGCGCGCTGGACAACCGCCTGCCGCACGTCTACGTCAACCGGGTCGGCGTGGAGGCCGGCCTGGAGTTCGTCGGAGGATCACGCGTGATCGGCCCCGACGGCGCGGTTCAGGTTCAGTGCCCGCGGGACGCGGCGTCGCTGACGATGGCCACCGTCGGGTTCCCCGAGCCAGGGGACGAGGCGGTCGAGTACCTCGCGCAGGTGCCGCAGCGGCTCCCTGTGCACCACATCCACGCCGTACCCGGAGGAAGCAGATGACGACCAGCTCCGCCCCGGGGCCCGCCCCAGGGCTCTTCACCCGCAAGGCGACCGGACTCGTCCGTGAGGCGCGCACCACCGACGCGCTCTTTTACAACGTGATGTGGGCGAGCGTTGCGCTCGCGTTCGCGTTCTACTGGCTGCTCTACGGATTCGCCTATCAGGGCTCGAACGCCTGGGTGGCGTTCCTGATCGCCGCGTGCCTGGGAATCCCGGGGGCGTTCCTCTACGCGATGCTCGCGCAGATCATGCCGCGCACCGGCGGCGACTACGTCTTCAACAGCCGCTCGCTCCACCCGTCCGTCGGCTTCGCCGGGAACTTCAGCTATTGCGTCTGGCTTGCCGTGATCTACGGCGTGTACACGACGTACCTCGCGACCTACGGCTTCGGCGCCTTCGGCCGGATGATGGCGGGCTTCACCGGGTCGAGCACATGGCTGGACTTCGGCAACTGGTTCTCGAAGGACTACGCCCTGTTCATCACGGGCACCGTGATGCTGCTGCTCTCGGCCGCCGTCTTCATCGTCGGTGGCCTGACGCTGTTCCTGCGCCTGCAGGTCGTCGCGTTCGCGCTGTACATCGTCGGCGCCTTCCTCGTCCCGGTGCTCGTCGCCATCTTCCAGAGCAAGACCGGGTTCCTGGCGAACTTCAACGACTACGCGTCGAACCTCGGCACGAACAACGCGGTCGGCGCGCTCGCCGCCTCGGCGAAGAAGGCCGGGTACGCGCACACCGGCTTCAGCACCGAGACCACGCTCAAATCGGTGTCCGTCTTCTGGTACATCTTCGGCTTCCTCTACTCGAGCAACTACTTCGCCGGCGAGATCCGGCTGAAGAAGCGCACGCACCTGATCTCGATCCCGGGCGCGGTTGCCGTCTCGGTCGTCGGGATCGCGCTGCTGATGGTGGCCTACCAGGGCATCACCGGCTACACGTTCAACGGCTGGCTCGGCTTCGCCGACCCGTCGGCCTACGGGTTCGCCGCCGGCGCGCCCGCCTACCCGGAGATCATGAGCATCGCGTCGGGCACCTGGGTGCTCGGCGCCGTGATCATCATCGGGTTCGCGGTGGGCCTGCTGATCTGGCTTCCGCAGACGATGCTGCTCGTCAGTCGCAGCATGTTCGCCTGGTCGTTCGACCGGATCATGCCCGCGCGCCTGTCGTACGTGGACTCGCGCACGCGCAGCCCGGTCGTCGCCATCGCGATCGTCACGCTGCTCGCGATCGGGAGCACCGCCATCTACGCGTTCACGACGTGGTTCACCGCCATATCGGTGTTGCTGGGGCTGTCGCTGACGCTGCTCGTGACCGCGGTCGGGGGCATCGTGCTCCCCTATCGCCAGAAGGCGATGGTCGAGAACTCGCCGTACTCGCGGAAGATCCTTGGAATCCCGATCGTCTCGCTCGTCGCGGCGGTCTCGCTCGTCGGCTTCGCTCTGGCCGTCGCCGTGATCCTCTGGGATCCGGGTTCCGGGGCGAGCCTGTCGGCGAACCCCGGGAAGCTCTGGCTCGCGCTCGGCATCTACGCCGTCGCGTTCGCGATCTACTTCATCTCGAGCGCCGTGCGCCGCAGCCAGGGCATCGACCTGTCGCTGACCTACCGCGAACTGCCGCCGGAGTGAACGGCTGATGGCGCTCTTCCGGCGACGCGGCGTATCGGACACCGCGGGGGGAGCCCTGCGCGTCTACTACGCCTCCGACATCCACGGCACCGAGGTGCTCTGGCGCAAGTTCCTCAACGCGCCGGCGGTCTACGACGCCCCTGTCATCGTGATGGGCGGCGACGTGACCGGAAAGGTGGTGATCCCGCTCGTCGACGAGGGCGACGGGGTCGTGGCGGCGGAGCTCTTCGGCCAGCGGGAACGCGCCGCGACGCCCGAGGAGCGCGAGGAGCTCGAGCACCGCATCCGATCGAACGGGATGTACCCGCACCTCATGACGAGCGACGAGGTCTCGCGCGTGGCGGGCCTGACCGTCGAGGAGCGCGAGGTCTGGTTCGCCGAGGTCATGCTGCACACCTTCGAGCGCTGGATGGCGCTCGCCGAGGACCGGCTCGCGGGCGGCGACGTGCGCTGCTTCGTCATGCCGGGGAACGACGACCCCCCGGGGGTGGACACCGCGATCGAGGAGGCCCAGCGCGTCGAGGCGTGCGACGAGCGGATCGTCGATCTCGGCGGCGGCTACACGATGATCTCGCTCGGGTACTCGAACCGCACCCCGTTCGACTCCCCGCGGGAGCTCGAGGAGGACGAGCTCTACCGGCGGGTCGAGCGCATGGCCGGGCAGATCGACGACCTCTCGACCTGCGTCTTCAACCTGCACGTCCCGCCCTACGCGTCCGATCTCGACACGGCCCCCGCGCTCGACGCGAACCTCCAGGTGCTGCTCGCGGCCGGTCAGCCGAAGATGGCGCCGTGCGGATCGACGGCGGTCCGCGAGGCGATCGAGAAGTACCAGCCGCTCCTGAGCCTCCATGGGCATGTGCACGAATCGCGCGGGGCGACGCGCATCGGCCGTACCCTGTCCATCAACCCGGGCAGCGACTACCACACCGGTCGCATCTCGGGGGTGCTCGTCCACCTCAAGGGCGATCGCGCCGACTACCAGTTCGTGGTGGGCTGAGGATGAGGGAGGCCGTGATGACTCCGGAAGGGACGACGCCGATCCACCCCGACCTCGACGTGGAGGCGCGCCGCCTCCTCGCCGAGATCGAGCGCCAGGATCTCCACGCGCGCCTGATCGGCGGCATGGCCGTCCGCATCCTCGCGGGCGAGCGGCTGCATCCGATCTACGACCGTCAGGTCCAGGATCTCGACTTCGTCCTGGCCAAGCGGCACACGCGCGACGTCGAGCGGCTGCTGGCCGAGGCGGGCTACGTACCCGAGGAGCAGTTCAACGCCCTCAACGGTCACCGGCGGCTGCTGTTCCACGACGACCGGCACGGGCGCCAGATCGACGTGTTCGTCGACAGCTTCGAGATGTGCCATGTGCTCCCGCTCACCGACCGGCTCACACAGCGCCCGGGGACGCTGCCGGCGGCCGAGGTGCTCATGACGAAGCTCCAGATCGTGCACCTCAACTCGAAGGATCGCGGCGACCTGTACGCGCTCCTGCACAGCCACGACGTCACCTCCCACGACGAGGAGGCGGTGAACGTCGATCGGATCGCCGAGCTGACCGGCAGCGACTGGGGCCTGCAGCGCACCTTCGAGCTGAACCTGGGGCGCCTTCGCGAGGGCCTCCCCGAGCAGGCGCTCAGCCCGGACGAGCTGCACGTGCTCGCCCGCCGGATCGATGCGGTCGCGGACGCGATGGAGCAGGCGCCCAAGAGCCGCAAATGGAAGCTGCGCGCCCGGGTCGGCGATCGCAAGCGCTGGTACGAAGAGCCCGAAGAGGTCGACCGCGAAGGCTGACCCCCGCGGGTCGCGAGCACCGAGAACACGAGGAGCCCCCATGGAAGCAGCCACCGATCACACCTGCGTGCCCGGCGGGGTGTCGCCCGCCGAGTACGCCGAGCGCCGCGCACGCCTGCGCGCCGCCGCGGCCGAGCGCGGGCTCGACGGCGTCCTCGTCGTCAGCCGCGGCGCCAACGGCGCCGACTGGGGCGCGGACATCGTGTACCTCACGAACCACTACTCCGCGTTCCCGCAGATCCCGGATCGCCCCGGGAAGTGGTCGGGTCGCGGGCATGCGGGACTCGTCATGCCGACCTCCGAGGACGGCACGCTCGTCGTCGAGATCCCGGACTGGCGTGAGGACCTCGTCCAGATCGACGACGTCCAGGTCTCGCTCGACCTCTGGGCCGGCCTTGCGCAGGCGCTCGGCGCGCGCGGGCTCAGCGGGGCGCACGTCGGGCTGATCGGGCGCGAGAGCCTGCCGTACATCGCCGTGGACCGGATCCGCGAGGCGCACCCCGACGTGCGCTTCTCCTGGGCCGACGACCTCATCGAGGAGCTGCGGCGGATCAAGTCCCCGGCGGAGATCGAGCTCGTGCGCGAGTCGACGCGCGTGGGCAGTGAGATGGTCGAGGCGTTCGTCCAGGCCGCGGTCCCCGGTGCGACCGAGGCCGACTGTGTGCTCGCGGCGCTCCAGCGCGGGATCCCGCAGGGCGCGTTCCCACTCGACATCCCGGTGGTCTCCGGCGAACACGTCGACCACTTCCTGTGGGACCGGATGCCCTCGTGGAACTGGAAGCGGCCACTCGAGCCCGGCGACATGATCCATCCGGACATGTACGGGACCGTCAACGGCTACTTCTACGACATGGTCCGCACGACGGTCGCCGGCAGGACGGTGACCGACGCGCAGCGCGAGGTGCTGGAGGCCTCGGTCGCGGTCGTCGAGCACATCGTCGCGGCGATGCGGCCCGGGGTCGCGTGCGGCGACCTGTTCGACCTGGGTGCGCAGTGGCTCGCCGGCAACGGGTTCCAGGCGCCGGGCGCAGCGGAATCCGAGGGTGTCGCGATGCTCGGCCAGGCGTATCCGTCCTTCGGCCACAGCCTCGGCCTCGCGTGGGAGAACCCGTCGATCGTCCCGGGGGAGACGGCGGTGCTCGAGGCCGGCATGGTGATGGCCGTGGAGGCGCAGGTCGGGCGGCCCGGCTCCGGCACCGGCGCATTCGAGCACAACGTCCTCGTCACCGAGGGCGGCGTCGACGTGCTCACCACGCACGTGCAGAACGTCTGGTGGGAGTGACGCGCGCGTGCGCGTCGCCCTCCTGAGCGGCGGCGGCGCGGAGGCCGCGCGGCGCGCGCGGGCAGCGGGCGCCGATGTCGTCTGCCTCCCGCAGCTGAGCTTCGGGCCCTACCTCCCGGCGGTGCTCGACCGGCGCGGCTACGAGCAGGCGCAGCGACCACCCGCGCGCGCCTTCCGCGACGCGCTGGCGGCGGCGGACGGCGCCTGGCTGGCGGCGTCGGTCTACGAGTCGGAGGGCGAGGGCGTCTTCTACGCGACCGGGATGCTCGGGCGTGCCGGCGGTGGCCCGCCGCTGCGCCACCGTCAGCGCCGGCTCGAGGCGAGCCCAGGTCGATTCGAGCAGCTCCTGTTCTCCCCGGGACACGAGCCGCCCGGGGTCATCGAGCTCCCCTGGGGCCCCACGGGCGTGCTGATCGGCGCGGATGTCGGCGATCCCGCCTCCTGGGCGGACCTCGCGGCTGCCGGGGCGCGGGTGATCCTCGGCGGAGTCAGCGCGCCGGCGCAGCTGTGGGAGCGGATGCGCCGTGTGGTCGCCGGCCTGGCGGCCTCGCACGGGATCGCGGCACTCGTCGCCAATCGCGCAGGCGAGGAGCACGGCATCCGCTTCGTCGGCGGCGGGTCGGGCTGGGATGCCGGCGGTGCTCCCATCGCCCCCGGGGCCGACGGGTTGCTCGAGGTGGGAGCGATGCCGTGAGCGACGAGCCCACCCAGGTCGAGGGGCTCGGGAGCGTCCCACATGCCTACTACGCGCGCGAGGAGCCGCTGACCGGCGTCGTCCTGCTGCCGTCACAGGCTGATCACGACACGGGGGAGCACCCGGAGAACATCCGGCGCCTGCCGGGTGTCGTCGACCTGCTGCGCGCATCGCCGGAGTGGCAGAGGCTGTTCGTGCTGTATCCGCGATATGCGCGCACGCAGGACGCGCTGCGCGCCCACGACGCCGGCTTCATCGAGCTGCTCGAGGCCGCCGGCGGCGACGCCCCCGTGTGGCTGGACACGGACACGCGCGTCAGCCCGGGCAGCTTCCGCACGTCGATGCTCGCCGCGGGGGCGGCCTTGGGGGCCGTCGACGCCGTCGCGATGGAGGCCTACCACCGGCCGGACAGCCTGTTCACCCTGACGCGGCCCCCTGGGCACCACACCGGGCGCGACAGGGCCATGGGCTTCTGCCTCGTCAACCACGTGTCGATCGCCGCGCGCTACGCGCAGGAGCAGTACGGGATCGAGCGGGTCGCGATCCTCGACTGGGACGTCCACCACGGGAACGGCACCCAGGAGATCCACTGGGACGACCCGTCGGTCCTCTTCGTCTCGCTGCACCAATGGCCGCTCTATCCGGGAACCGGGTGGCTCGACGAGGTCGGCGCAGGCGCGGGCGTCGGCCGCACGCTGAACATCCCCATGCCGCCCGGGTCCGGCGACGCGGAGTACCTGGAGGCGCTCGACCGTGTCGCGCTGCCGGCGATCGAGGCCTTCCGCCCCGGCCTGCTGCTCGTCTCGGCGGGTCAGGACGGCCATGCTGCCGACCCGCTCTCCGATCAGGCGCTGTCGCTCAGCGGGTTCCGCGGGATGGCAGAGCGGGCGGCGATGCTCGCCCGCCGGCTCGGCGTCGGGCTCGTCGTCGTGCACGAGGGCGGCTACAACGTCTCGACGCTGCCGGCGATCGACCGCGCGATTCTCGCCGGCCTCGGAGGCTTCGACGTGCCGCTCGACGACGTCTTCGTGCCCGCCGAGGCGCGCGCCGCGGACGCGTGGCCGGACCGCCTGCGCGCAGTGCTGGACGTCCAGCGTCCGCACCATCCGGACATCGGGTGACGATGGCCACGCTGCGCGTGCTGTGCTGGCCGCAGATGCCGGCGACGGAGGCGCTCGCCGAGGCCGCCCGGCGCGCCGGCGTGCAGGTCGACGTCACGGTGATCGCCTCCAACGAGGACCTGGAGGCCCGGCTCGGGCGTGCGGCGTTCGACGTGGTGTTCCCATCCGACTACCTCGTCGAGCGTCTCGTCGAGCGAGGCGGCCTGCTTCCCCTCGAGGCGCCGGCCGACGTGGTGGCGCGGATCGGCGCCTGGGCCCGGGACGCGCCGCACGACCCCGGCTGCGCGTGGTCGCTGCCGTTCGCCTTCGGCACGACGGGGTACCTCTGCAGGGCGGAATTCGGCGAGGCGACCTCGTGGCGCGACCTCCTCGATCCGCCCCCCGCGACGACGGTCGGCATGCTCGCCGAGGTCCGCGAGGTCATCGGCGCCGCGCTCATCGCCGCGGGGCGTTCCCCGAACGACGCGAGCACGCGGGCGCTGGACGACGCGCGGGCCCTCCTTCTGCGCCAGCGCCCGCGGGTCGCTCGCTACGACAGCGACGACTTCGTCGGGCCCGTGCTGCGTGGCGAGGTCGCCGCGCACCAGGCGTGGAGCGGGCCGGCGGCGGTCGCCGTGCGCGAGCACGCGCGGCTGCGCTACGTCGTGCCGCTCGAAGGGGCCGGTCTGTGGATCACGACCGGAGCGGTGGCGGTTGGTGCGAGGGACCCCGGCGCCGCGCGCCGTCTGCTCTGGGAACTCGCCGAACCGGGCCTGGCCGCGAGCACGACGCTCGCGGCCGGTTACGCGACGCCGAACCTCGCGGCCCGGGCGCTGCTGCCCGCCGCCCTGCGCTGCGACGACGTCCTGTTCCCATCCGACGAGGTCGTGGCCAGGTGCAGCACGTTCCACGATCTCGGTGAGCGCGAGCGACGGCTGGCCGACGTCTACCGGGAGGTCGTGGCCGCCGGCTGACCCGGAGCGCATAGCCTCCCCGGGTGTGTTCGCGATCGCGATCTCCCTGGTGGCGTCGGTCTGCTGGGGCTCCACGGACTTCCTCTCGGGCATCGCGAGCCGCAAGGTTTCGGTGCCGGTCGTCCTGATCGGGGTGGAGGGCGTCGGGCTCGTCGTGATCCTCGCGATCGGCCTCGTCACGGGCGAGCCGGTGCCCGCGATGCGCTGGCTCCTGCAGGCCGCGGCGGCCGGCATCGTCGGGGTGACGGGGCTGGGGCTGTTCTTCTGGGCGCTGTCGCTCGGGAAGATGAGCGTGGTCGCGCCGATCAGCGCATGCGGCGCGGCGCTGCCCGCGATCGTCGGGGTGGCACACGGTGACCCGGTCTCCGGCCTGCTCGCCGCCGGCCTGCTGGCCGCCCTCGCCGGGATCGTGCTCGTGTCGCTGGAGGCCGAGCACGAGGGCGAGACGCATCCCTCGCGCGCCGGGCGGCTGCCGCTGCTGCTGGCCGGCCTGGCGGCGCTCGGCTTCGGCTCCTACTACGTCCTGTTCGACGCGGTCGCCGACCACAGCATCGTCTGGGGACTCGTCGCCGCCCGCGGTATCCCGGTGCTCGCCCTCGCCGTCATCCTGATGGTCCGCAGGCCGGCACGGCCGCAGGGGTCGACGCGCGGGCTCATCGTCGGCGCCGGCCTGCTCGACATCACCGCGACGGCGCTCTACGGCATCGCGCTGACGAAGGGTGCCCTCAGTGCGGTCTCCGTGGTGGGGGCGCTGTTCCCGATGACGACGGTCGTCCTCGCGCGCGTGATTCTCGGCGAGCGTGTGCGGCCGATCCAGCGCGTCGGCATCGCCCTGGCACTGGGCGGCGTGGCGATGATCGCCGCCGGGTGAGGCGCGCCCGCGGGCGCGGGCGGCGTACCCTGGACGTGTGGACCCGGTGTTCATCGGCGCGCACCTGGGCGGCGGGCGCTTCGCCCCGCTGCAGCTGCTCCCGGCGATCCTCGTCGCGGTGCTCTACGCCGTGCGCGTGCACCACCTGCAGGGCACGACGCGCGCGGTGCCCGGCTGGCGTCAGGCCTGCGAGCTCGGCGGGCTGGGGCTGATCATCGTCACGCTCGCCTCGCCGGCGAGCCACGTCTCCGACGAGCTCTTCGCCGTCCACATGACCGAGCACCTGCTGCTCGGCGACATCGCGACGCTGCTGATCGTGGTCGGCCTGACCGGCCCGGTGATCGCGCCGATCCTGCGCCTGCCCGGCATGTGGATCCTGCGGGTCCTCGCGCACCCCGTGCTCGCGTTCGGGCTGTGGGCGATCAACCTCTACACCTGGCACCTGCCGGCGCTGCACGACGCAGCCGTCCGCCACGAGGGCGTGCATGCGCTCCAGCACGCATGCTTCATCGCGTTCGGGATCAACATGTGGATGGCGCTGCTCGGCCCGCTTCCCAAGCCGGCCTGGTTCACGAACGCCTGGAAGCTCGGCTACATCGTCGCCGTGCGGCTGACGGGGGCGGTGCTGGGCAACATCCTCGTGTTCGGCGGGGGCGTGTACTACGACGTCTACGCGAAGGGGGAGGCGTACTGGCACGTCTCGCCGTCGGCCGACCAGGCCGCCGCCGGCGGGGTGATGATGGTCGAGGGCTCGATCCTGACCATCTGCCTGCTGGCCTGGCTGTTCCTGCGCACCGCCCGGCAGACCGAGGAGCGCCAGGACCTCGTCGAGCTCGCCCAGCGCCACGGCGTCGCGCTGACCGACGCGCGCGCCGCGCGGGCCGTCGCCGCCGGGCGCGGCGACGAGCTGCGCGAGCGCATCGGCGCCCCGCCGGCGGAGTAGGTCGTCCAGCAGTGCGGCTCAGCGGCCTCGAGGCGCACGAGGCGATCGTCACCGCCGCGTCGGCGTGCCGCGCCACGCAGCCCGCAGCGCCGGCGACCTCGCCCGCGTAGACCTCAGCGCAGCGTGATCCCGAGCAGGCGCTCGAGCTCCGGGACGGACTGCTCCGCGGAGGTGTGGTGGAGCGTCGCCATCCCGAGCGCGCGGGCGGGCTTGAGGTTCCCCGGCAGGTCGTCGACGAAAACGATCTCGGCTGCCGGCAGGGCCATGCGCTCGAGCGCGATGTCGTAGATCCCGCGGTCGGGCTTGCGCACGCCCTCCTCGCCAGAGATGACGACGGCGTCGAAGAAGCGCGGGAACTGGCTGCGGTCGTAGCGGTCGACGCCCCAGGAGTTCGACAGGAGCCCGGTGCGGATGCCCGCGGCCTTCGCGATCCGCACGGCGTCGAACATCGCGACGTCCTCCTTCATCCCGCCGAAGAGGCGGTCGACGAGGCCGGGCGCGCGGTCCTCGCGCAGCGCCAGGATGCGCGCGAAGCGCTCCTCGAACTCCGGCTCGGTCAGCTCGCCGGTCTCGAGCGCGAACAGCGTGTGACGCGCCTCCGCGTCGTTGCG